>CALLZA010000112.1 GCA_937858165.1 uncultured Ardenticatenia bacterium | reverse complement strand
CATTGTGTCTTCTCTTATGTGCATTTGTCTTTATATAAACATACTTTATAAAAGTCCGTTGTTGTGCTCTATCTCATTCAAATATATTAGTAGATCATCTACGTATAATTCTTTGTTTTTTTTTTTTAATGATACGGCGACCACCGAGATCTACACTAGATCGCTCGTCGGCAGCGTCAGATGTGTATAAGAGACAGCCATGAACCTATTCGGCATCATGATGGAACTGCACAACCAGCGCACCAACCGCACCGATTGGACGGCTTTCATCTACGGCTGCATCGCCGGCATCGTGCCCTGGATCGTCATCACCCTCTACTTTGTCGGCGCAGTCAACTCTGGCGACGCCAAGCCGCCGGCTTTCGTCTACGCCATCGTGCCCATCCTGTTCGTCTTCTTCAACATCTTCGCCATCAACATGGTGCTGCAATACAAGAAGGTCGGCCGCTGGGCCGACTACCTGTTCGGCGAGCGCGTCTACATCGTTCTGAGCCTGGCGGCCAAGACGGTGCTGGCCTGGCTTATCTTTACCGGGACGCTGGCCCCCATCTAAGCCGCGACCGGAGAACGGCGGCGAACGCCGGTGGGGGCGCGACCCTCGCCGGCGCGCCGTTGTGCCCATTTCCCTGGAGTATCGCTTGCCCTGCCGCCTGGCAGGGCTTTTTCGTGGTCGGGCGGCTACCCCTGACCCTGGCGGCCGTCGGTTAGGCGCTGAAAAACCCTGTTGCCAGGTCAAAACCAATCGTTCGCCGCTCTGCCTGTGCTATAATAGCGCGCAATGCAGGGGCGTCGGCCTGGCGGCTTCCCCTTGGCAATAGTCCACATCTCTGGAGGATTCCATGCTCGTTCAAGAGTTGATGACCCGCAACCCCGTCACCATTGCCCACGACACGTCGGTGCCCGACGCCCTGCGGCTGATGCGCGAAAAGAAGGTGCGCCGCCTGCCGGTGCTCGACAGCCACGGCCGGCTGGTCGGCATTGTCTCCGACAAGGACCTGCTCCACGCCGAACCTTCGCCGGCCACCACCCTGGCCGTGTGGGAGATTCCCGAACTACTCGGCAAGCTCAAGGTCGAAAAGGTCATGACCCGCGACGTCATCACCATTACCGAGCAGACGCCGCTGGAGGAAGCGGCCCGCATCATGGCCGACAGCAAGATCGGCGGCCTGCCAGTCATGCAGGGGGCCAACCTCGTCGGTATCATCACGGAGACAGACGTCTTTAAGGTCTTGCTGGAGCTGCTGGGCGGCCGGCGCAAAGGGGTGCGCATCGCCGTGGCCGTACCCGCTGTCAAGGGAGAGTTGGCCAAAATCACGACGGCCATCTTCGAGGCGGGCGGCAACATCGTCGGCATCGGCATGAAAGGCATCCTGGGGTCATATGGCGACACGGCCGAGGTCGTCCTGAAGGTGCAAGACGTCAGCCAGGACAAGCTGGTGGAGGTGTTGCGACAAGTGGTCAACGAGATCATGGACGTGCGCGAGATATAGCGCCGGAGGCGGGCGGGCCGACGGGCAGGTGTGGGCCTGCCCTATGGAGTTGAGCGTGAGGAAAACCCAAACACAGGGATTCGAGGATTGGCCGCGCGGCGCGGGCAATCCGGCACGGCGGGCGCTGGAACTGGCCGGCTACACGCGCCTGGAGCAACTGGCCGGCGCACGGCGGGCCGAGTTGGCCAAGCTCCACGGTGTCGGGCCAGGGGCGCTGCGCGTGCTGGCCGAGGCGCTGGCCGCGCGCGGGCTGTCGTTTGCGGTGGACAAATGACGTCCCACGAGCTTGAACTGACTAGGGCCAACCGGCTGCGGCTGGCCCGCGCCTTCCGCCACAACCCGCGCGTGGACTACGCCATCGACTGCGTGCTGGAGGCGCAAATGGGACAGGCCTTCGTCGATGATCTGGACCGTCCCACCGCCTATCGCATCACCATCGGCCCGTTCTGGTACTTCGCCGGTGACGCCGACAGCCCCGGCGGTCGGGCGCTGCTGGCCGAGTGGCCGGCCTACAACTTGCTGATGCCTTCGCCGCCGGCCTGGGCCGCCGCGGCGCGGGCGACATTGGGCGACAGGCTCGTCTCCTTCTCGCGCTACAGCTTCTCGGCCGATGGCCTGAGTGAAGGCCATCTAGCGGCCGTGATCGACAGTTCGCCCCAGCGCGACCGTGTCGTCGCCGCGGATGCGACGTTGCTGGCCCGGGCGGCCGAAGGCGTGGAAACGTTCATCGACCTGGCTGACTTCGACTCGCCCGACGACTTCGTGGCCCGTGGTCTGGGCTACGTCGCTCTGGACGGCGAGCGGGTCATGGGCGCGGCCTACTCGTCGCTGGTGTGCAGCCGCGGCATCGAGGTCAGCCTCTACGTCGACGAGCCGTATCGGCGGCAGGGCGTGGCCACGGCGCTGGCCGCCCGGCTGCTGCTGGAATGCCTGCGGCAGGGGCGGCGGCCGAACTGGGACGCGGCCAACCCAGAGTCGTGCGCTCTGGCCGAGAAGCTGGGCTACGTCGCCGGCGATTCCTATGACAGCTACTTCTACCGACCGCAGTAATAACGAGCAAGTCGAGCGCGTCCGCCGGCTCTGTCTGGCCTTACCGGCGACAGACGAGCGCATCTCCCATGGCGAACCGACCTTCTTCGTTGCCCGGCGCGTCTTCGTTATGTTCGCCGACAACCACCACGGCGACGGGCGCGTGGCGGTGTGGCTGCCCGCGCCGCCGGGTGTCCAGAGCGCATTGATTGAACAGTCGCCGGCCATCTACTTCCGCCCGCCCTACGTGGGGCACAAGGGCTGGGTGGGCATCGACCTGACAGCGGTTGACGACGAGGCGCTGGAGTTCCACATTCAAACCGCCTGGGAACTGATCGCCCCGCGGCGCCTGCTGTTGGGCGATTTGGCAAATCGCCCGACGCGGAGAGAACTACATGACCGACCAACCCAATGATCTATTCGCCGGCGGCTGGCCCAGGAGCATGGGCCGGCCGGCGCGGCGGGCGCTGGCCGCCAATGGCGTCGATCGGCTGGAGCAGTTGACGGAGATGAGCGAGGCCGACCTGCTGGCCCTGCACGGCGTGGGGCCAAAGGCGGTAGCGCTACTGCGCCAGACGTTGGCCGAGCGCGGGCTGGCCTTTCGCGATGACAGCGGTTCGTAGGTGAGCGCTTTAGCGCGGTCTTCAGAACGCGCTAAAGCGCTCGACTACGAACCTGCCAGAGGCACCATGTCAGACGCTTTCAAGTCACTTGTCAGCCTGGCGGCACGCGAGACAAGGCTAGATGCCCGACTTGTAGCTGCGACCGTAAAGCCCGGATTGACGCAAGAATCACCCGAGTACCGTTCCATTTTCGCAGATTACAAGGCTATTCACGGCGAATACGTGGATCTGGCGGTGGGTGGCAATGAAGAAGCACTCAAGCGCGCTCTGTTCTTGCAATGGTACCGCGTTACCGAACCGTGGTATTTGTGTGGATTGGCGGAGTTAGACACATCGGCCGAACATCGTTTACTGCTGCTTGTGGACAAATTGTGCGCCGCCAATCATCTTGACGAAGAGCTGAGATGGATGCTGCCCTATTACTACCTAATCGCCGACTACTACTTCCAACACGAAGGTCAGTATTCGTCGTTGGTCGCCTACTGCCATGCCTACCTGCCCCGCGGGTGCATCCAGAAACCGATCGGCTTCGTGGGCGATGGACGGGGTCATATGGGGGATTACTGGAAGAGCATCTTTAAATCGTCAAGCACATAGAGCGGAATAAAATGAGCACTGAAGAGATTTTCAATTACGTCAAGGTCAACGACCAACTGAGCACCGCCGGCCAGCCGACCGAAGACCAGTTGCGCGACGCGGCGGCCGAGGGGTTTACGACGATCATCAACCTGGCCCCGGTCAACCCGCCCTATACGCCACCCGACGAGGCCGGACTGGCCCGCGAACTGGGCTTGACCTACGTCTACATCCCCGTCGCCTGGAACAACCCGACCGACGCCGACTTCGCCGCCTTCGAGCAGGCGATGGACGAGATGACGGGCGGCAGGACGCTCATCCATTGCGCGGCCAACTTCCGCGTCACCGCCTTCTATTCGCTCTACGCCCAGAAGCGCCTCGGTTGGAGCGCGGCCGCGGCCGACGCCTTCCGGACGCGCATCTGGGCCGGCAGCGACTCACCCGTCTGGGCTCGCTCTTATACACATCTCCCCAACCACGAGTACGAACTAGACATCGCATGCCGCCATCTC
>CALLZA010000111.1 GCA_937858165.1 uncultured Ardenticatenia bacterium | reverse complement strand
TTGCCTCTCTGTGGCTGTATCCGTCTGCTGTTGGGTGTTGTCTTCTGTGTTTGTGGGTGTTGGTGTTGTTACTTAGCACTGTGCATGTATTCCTTGGATGTCGTGATGTTTGATGAGTAGTCACGCGGTCGTAGAGATCTATTTTAGTTTTTTTTTTTGTGTATTTTTTTTTGTTTTTTTGTTTGTTTTTTTAATGATACGGCGACCACCGAGATCTACACTAGATCGCTCGTCGGCAGCGTCAGATGTGTATAAGAGACAGCTACGAGACCGGCATCAATGTCGATCTCCTGTTCAACTCCTATCGCATCAACGAGCGCCAGCCGAGCGGCGAACTCATCTTCCAGACGACCATCCCGGTCGAGAATACGCCTGACCAGTTGGGCGTGGTCGAGGTCGAGCTGGCCGGCGGCGGCGTGCTGCCGACCGGCATCTATGAGTTGCGCGTCAACGCGCCCGAGCTGGACGCGGAGAACACCTACTGGCAGTTGCGCAACGTCCTGGTGGTCGTCGGCGACACCAACCTGGTCGTCAAAGAGATGATGGGCGAGGTCAACGTCTGGGCCACCGACCTGGCGACCGGGCAGCCGGCGGCCGGGCGCAACCTGACGCTCTACAAGCGCGACGGAGAGCAAGCCGGTACGGTCATCAGCGACGCCAACGGCTTTGCCCGCTTCGACTACACGCCCGACGAATCGTATCTGGAGGGCGTGGTCGTCGTCAGCAACGAGCCTGGCGCGACCGGTTTCGGCGTGGCCTCGACACTGTGGACGGGAACGGTCCAGCCCTGGCAGCTGGGTATCTCCACCGACAGCGGCCCGGAGCAGGCCCTCTTCGCCTACATCTACACCGACCGGCCCATCTTCCGGCCGGGCGACACCGTCTACTACAAAGGGATCGTCCGCGTGCCGCAGTTTGGCCGCTACGCCCTGCCCGACATCGAGGAGCTGGAGATCTCGGTCAACCCCAACTTCTTCTTCGGCGAAGGTGCGGACACCTTCAGCGAGACCTTCACGGTCACGCTCGACACCGACGGCGTCTTCACCGGCGAGTTAGTCCTGCCGGATGACATGCCCCTCGGCACCTACTCCTTCAACCTGACCGGCGACTTCTGGCTTTCCAGCCGCATCTTCACCGTGGCCGAATATCGCGCGCCGGAGTTCCAGGTCACCGTGCCCCCCGAACAGCCGGAGGCGCTACGCGGCACGGCGACGGAGGTCACCGTCGAGGCCGCCTACCTGTTCGGCGGGTCGGCCGCCGGGCTGCCGGTCAACTGGAACATCTTCGAATCGGAGTATATTCCGACTCCCGAAAGCGCTCCGGGCTACGCCTTCGGCGACCAGGCGCAGTTCATCTACGAGTTCGATCCCTTCGGCTTCAACTCGCAAGTCGAAACAGGCCTGGGCGGCGAGAGCGGCGAAACTGACGCCGCCGGCCGTCTGGTTATCCCCCTGCCAGCCGACCTGCTGGAGGAGATCGAAGCCGGCAGCCGCAACGTACGCGTCGAGGCCAACGTCGGCGGTCTGGGCGAGTTCCCGGTCAGCGGTCGGACGACGGTCATCTTCCACGCCGCCGAGGCCTACGTTGGCCTGCGCCCGGACAACTTCATTGTGAACGCCGGCGACGAGGCCACCGTTGACCTGCTGACGGTCGACTGGGACGGCGCGCCACTGGCCGAACAGTCGGTCGAAGTCGCCTTTTACCGGCGCGACTGGCAAAGCGAGCGCGTCGAGGAGTTCGGCACGCGCATCACACGCTGGATACCACAAGACACCGAGATCGGCCGCGAGACGCTGACCACCGACGGGAACGGTCAGGCCACGGTCACCTTCACGCCCGACGAAGGCGGCAGCTACGTCGTCGTCGCCACCGTTACCGACGGCGGCGGCCGCGAGCAGTTCAGCAGCACTGGCATCTGGTCGGTAGACGCCCAGTTCGCCGGCTGGCGCAGCGATCCCAACCAGCGGACGATGGACCTGACGCTGGACAAGAGCGAGTATCAGCCCGGCGACACGGCGCAAATCCTCGTCCAGTCCCCCTTCGCCCAGCCGGTGCAGGCCTGGCTGGTGGTCGAACGCGGCAACATCATCGACCAGCAGGTTATCACCATCCAGGGCAGCGAGATCGTCTCCCTGCCCATCACCGCGGAGTACGCGCCCAACGTCCACGTGACGATTACGGCCATCAAGCCCGTGGATACGGCCGACGCCAACTTCCCCTACGCCGACATCCGCGTCGGCTTCGTGGAGATCGTCGTACCGCCCGACCAGTTCGATCTGACGGTGACGCTGACGCCCGGGGCCGAAGAGTACGCCCCCGGCGACACGGCGACGTTCGACATCGCTGTGACCGACACCGCCGGCAACGGTGTGCAGTCGGAGGTGTCGCTGGCCCTGGTCGATCTGGGCGTGCTACTGCTGAAGGAAGATAATGCGCCCCCCATCCTGGAAGCGTTCTACTTCCGCCAGCCGCTGCGCAGTGTGCTCGGTTCCGGCCTGCTCGTCACTGGGGAAGGGCTGCCCATCGAAGAGCCGCTGATGGCCGGCGGCTTCGGCGGCGGTGGCGGAGCCGACGAGGCCGCAGCCTCGTTCCGCCTCCAGACCGAGGATGACGTCCGCCAAGACTTCCGCGACACTGCCTACTGGGAAGCCAAGCTCATCACCGATGAGAGCGGTCGCGCCTCGGTCGAAATCCCCCTGCCCGACAACGTGACCACGTGGCGGCTGCACAGCAAGGCGGCCACCAACGATACCCAGGTCGGCCAGGCCAGTGTCGACATCCTGGCCCGCCTGCCGCTCATCATCCGGCCCATCACGCCGCGCTTCTTCACCGCCGGTGACCAGGTCGCGTTGGGGGCCAACGTCAACAACAACACCGACGCAGCCATCGAGGCCGAGGTTACGCTGGAGGCAGCCGGCCTCGTGCTCGACGGCGAGGCGACCCAGACCGTCACCGTCCCGGCCGGCGGCCGCGAGGTCGTGCGCTGGAATGTCACCGTTGAGGACGTACCCGCCGCCGACCTGACTTTCCGCGTCGAGGGCGGTGGCTTCAGCGACGCCAGCAAGCCGACCATCGGCGCGGCGACAGATGGGCTGCTGCCCGTCTACCGCTACGACGGCCGCGACTTCGTGGCCACCGCCGGGGAGCTGGACGGCGAAGGGCGGCGCGTCGAGGCGCTTGTCCTGCCCCAGGGTGTGGACACACGCCGCGGCGAGGCTGTCGTCCGCCTGCAACCGTCGCTGGCCGCGGCCATCCTGGAGTCGTTCGACATCATCGAAGATCAGTCGCCGGCCTTCCTGGAGTGCCCGTCTTCGCTGGCCGACCGGCTGCTGCACAACACGGCCATCGAGGCGGCCATCGGCGATCTCGATCTGGACATGGCCGGCCTGTTGACGCGGCTGCAAGCCCGCAACGCCGACGACACAGCCAAGCTGATCGGCTTCCAGCGCGCCGACGGCGGATGGGGCTGGTGCTTCAGCACCGAGGCCGACCCGTGGTTGAGTGCGCAAGCGTTGCTGGTGCTGACCCGCGCCGCTGACCTCGGCTACCCCGTGGACGACGGCGTGCTGACCAGCGCCGCCAGCTACCTGCGCGCCCAACTCGACCCGGTAAACCAACTGGGCGACGCCACCGAAGCCAACCGGCAGGCATTCTTCCTCTACGTGATGGCCGAAGCCGGCGCGGATGTGGTGGCCGACGCCGACGAACTGGTGGACGAGCACCGCGACCTGCTCGACCCGTACGCTAAGGCGCTGCTGGCCCTGGCTTACGAGGCCAACGGTGCGGCCGGCGACAACCAGGCCGGGCTGCTGACCGACCTGAACGACAGCGCCATTATGAGCGCCACCGGCGCCCACTGGGAAAGCGCCGAACAGGACTTCCTGAACCTCGATAGCGACATCCGTGGCACAGCGATGGTCATCAGCGCCCTGGCCCAGCTTGCGCCGGACAGCCCGCTGCTGCCGCCGGCCGTGCGCTGGATCATGGTCGCCCGCCAGGCCGAGACGCTGTCTCTTATACACATCTGACGCTGCCGACGAGCGATCTAGTGTAGATCTCGGGGGTCGCGGTATAATTAAAAAAAAAAAAGACAGAGAGCGTAGAGGTGGTGCACAGGAGTGGAGAAAACGAGGAGGGGAGGGCTGTGGAGGAGGAGAGAGGAGACATGGGGACAGGTATGGGAAGGAGTAGGTGGGGAGTAAAGCGTAGAAGATGGAGGTGAGGG
>CALLZA010000110.1 GCA_937858165.1 uncultured Ardenticatenia bacterium | reverse complement strand
GCTGATGGCCCTGGCCAATGAACTGGCCATCCCTGTCGTGGCTGCTCTGCAACTCAACCGCGGCCCGGAGAGCCGGCAGGACAAGCGCCCCACCCTGGCCGACCTGCGCAGCAGCGGCAGTTGGGAGGCCAATGCCCGCGCCGTGCTGCTGCTCTACCGCGACGAGTACTACAACAAGGAACGCACTGACGCGCCGAACCAGGCTGAAGTGGAAGTGGCCAAAAACCGCTACGACCCGACCGGCGTCGTCCGGCTGTTCTTCAACACGAACCTGGGCAAGTTCGGCAACCTGGCCGTCAAGAGCATCGACCTGGCATGAGCCCACAGGAATGGTACGGCTGCTTCCGCCACTCCTGGCAGAACCTGCTCGTACGTGAAGCCTTCCAACACCCCGGCAAGTACAACCGGGGCGTTCTTGACCGTATCTACGACGCGCTGCAGGAGGCCGGCTACCTGCGCCCAGGTTACACCATCCATGATCCGTTCGGCGGCGTGGGCACGGCCGCGCGCCGGGCTCTCGCCGCAGGGTACTACTGGCAGGGTGTTGAGATTGAGGCCCATCACGTCGCCGCCGCCCGCGCCAACTTCAAGCTCTGGCAGGAGCCGTGGATGCGGGGCACGGCGGTCATGCTCCACGGAGACAGCCGCGAGGACAACGGGCTGGAGACTGGGTCGGTCGACGTCGTTATGGGCTCCCCGCCCTATGACGATCTGCTGAACAGTAGCGGCGAAGGGCCGGGCGCTCGCCATGATAGCAAGCACCACCGGCCGGAGAACAGCCGTAAGCTGTCCAGCGCTCCAGACTATGGGGCGTCGCCCGGCAACCTGGCGCTGGCCACCAGCCGGCCGCGGAAGCCGGGCGAGCTGCCGGAGTTCGACCGGGATGCTCTGCTCATCCTGGGCCAGTGTCGCCGTTTGCTCCGGCCGGCCGGCATCACCGTCTGGGTGACCAAGGACTACATCCGGGACGGTCGGCGCGTGCCCTTCTCCGACCGCTGGGAGGCGCTGTGCGGCCGGGCCGGGTTCGTCTGCGTTCAGCGCGTCCGGGCGATGCTTATCGATCCGCCGGCGTTTCAGTTGACGATCGACGGGACGGCCGCGCCGGCGTACAAGCAGTACAAGAGCCAATGGCGGCGGGACGCGGAAAGCCAGGGGGCGGCCCCCATCGAACATCGGGACGTGCGGTTTTTTGTGAAGCGGACGGAGAAATGGCAGAAATCCACCACACAACGGATTCTGCGAAACTTGAAATAAAAGGGACACAACGGCAAAAAAGGCGAAAAA
>CALLZA010000109.1 GCA_937858165.1 uncultured Ardenticatenia bacterium | reverse complement strand
TTTCTTCCCTCCTCTCCTCTATCCTGTACCGTCTTCGTCGTATTCGGTGTCTATGTCTTGCTCTATCCTTTTACATGTAGACTTTCAATCGCTGATCTCATTTGTTCTTGTGCTCGTATTGACTGTTTCTGCGTTCACTTTTGTTTCTGTTTTTTTTTTTTTTAATGATACGGCGACCACCGAGATCTACACTAGATCGCTCGTCGGCAGCGTCAGATGTGTATAAGAGACAGGTTGCTGGCCGCCCAGCGCGCCGACCACAGCGATATGGGCACGACGTTGACCGCCGCGCTGGTCATCGACGGCCGGGCGACCGTCGCCAACGTCGGCGATAGCCGGACCTATCTCTGGCGCGACGACGCGCTGACGCAGATCACCCGCGACCACTCGTTGGTTGCCAGCCTGGTCGCCGCCGGGGCGCTGGAGCCGGAGGCTGTCTACACCCACGAACAGAAGGCGATGATCTACCGCAGCGTCGGTGAGGCGGACGATCTGACGGTAGACACATTCAGCCTGAGTCTGCGGCTGGACGACCGGTTGCTGCTGTGTTCCGACGGTTTGTGGGAGATGGTGCGTGATGAGGGATTGGCGGCAGCGCTGCGGGCCGCGGCCGATCCGCAGGCGGTGTGCGACCGGCTGCTGGACGAGGCCAACCAGGCCGGGGGCGAGGACAACATCAGCGTGCTCGTGGTCTGGGCCGCACCGACGGCCACGCCGTAGGGACAGGCGATTAGTTGTCGGGGCGGGTCTCAGAGCCGCCCCACGAAGGATGAACGCACACGGGCGAGTCGCGCTATAATGGCGGCGCAGGAGGTAGCGACATGGCGGGCGAAGTGATCATCACACCCTCCCTTAACCGGCCGCGGTTCCCGGCCCTCGACGCCGAGCAGATGGCCTACGTCTATCTGGAAGCGCAACCGGCCGAGGGCGTGGCCGTTGTCAACGCCCCGCTGAACCTGACGCTGGTGCTCGACCGCAGCGGCTCGATGGCCGGGCAGAAGATCGCTGACCTGCGGCAGGCCGCCCGCCTGACGCTCGACCGGCTTGGCCCGGACGACCTGGTGTCGATTGTTGTCTTCGACGATACGGTCGATGTGCTGGCCGCGGCCCGCCCGGCGGCCGACAAAGTCGCCCTGCTGGCCCAGATCGCGCGCATTGATGAGCGTGGCGGCACGCAGATGTCACTGGGCCTACAGGCCGGGCTGGCCCAGGCGCGCGCCGGGCTTGGCCCCGACCGCGTCAGCCGTCTCATCCTGCTGACCGACGGCGAGACGTGGGACGACGAGGCGCGCTGCCGCGAGCTGGCGCAGACGGCCGGGCAACTGGGCGCGCCCATCACCGCTCTGGGGCTGGGCGACGAGTGGAACCAGGCGCTGCTGACCGATCTGGCCGATCTCTCCGGCGGCAATTGGGAGTTCATCGACACACCCGATCGCATCCTGGAGGCGTTTGGGCGGGTCGTTGTCACCATGCAGCGCACGCTGGTGACCAACGCGACGCTCATCCTGCGGCTGGTGCGCGGCGTGAGCGCCCGGGGCGTATGGCGCGTCCAGCCGCTCATCGACCGCCTGTCGGCCCGCGCCATCGGCGAGAGGGACGTGCAGGTGGCCTTGGGCGACTTACAGCGCGAGGGGCAGAGCGTGCTGATCGAACTGGCACTGCCGCCGCGCGGGGTGGGCGACTACCGTCTGGCGCAAGCCGAGGTAAACTATGACATTCCCGGCGGCGGCGCGGGGCAGAAGGCGACGGCCGACATCGTCTTCCCCTTTGTGGCCGACCCGACGGCGGCGACGGCGGTCAACGGCGCGGTAATGAACACGGTTGAGCGCGTGACGGCATTCAAGCTGATGACCCGCGCCCTGGACGAGCGCGAAGTAGTCGACAGCCGGCAGCGTACTCAGCGACTGCGAGCGGCGGCGACGCGCCTGCTGGACGCCGGCGAGATCGAATTGGCGCGCCAGGCGGAAGCAGCCGCGGCGCAGATGGACGCCGGGCAGGCGCTTTCGCCCCAGGCGACGAAACGACTGGTCTCCGCCACACGGCGGCTGGACATGAGCGACCTGGGGCAATGAGGCGGCGCGCCGGCCCAAAGGGACGCAGCACTGAGAGGAGTTAAGAACGATGAACACGATCACCTGTCCAAATTGCGGCGCGCAGGCTCCGGCCGGGGCCGCCTTCTGCGACAACTGCGGCACGTCGCTGGCCGGCGTGGCGGGCGGGTCGGGCCGGCCTGCGGCCAAGCCCGGGACGGGGCCAGGGGGGGGCGGGTCGGGGGCCTGCACCAGGTGTGGCGGGGGGCAGCCGCCGCGGCAGGGCGGTTGGGGGCGTATGCGACCGCCCACTGACACCGCCCCGCGCGGGGGGTCATCGACGGCCGCCCGCACCAGCTGGTCGCCACACCACCCCCCGCCA
>CALLZA010000108.1 GCA_937858165.1 uncultured Ardenticatenia bacterium | reverse complement strand
TCACTGTTGTGTATCTATATTTGTTATCGTTGTGTCTCTCGGTGTATGTCTGGTTACATTCTATATTTTGTGTATATGCCTGTACCTTCAGTCGGTCTCCTGCGTTTCTACAGTCGTCATTGTATTCTCTTTGTGTTGTGTTGTGTGTGTGTTGTGTGTGTGTTGTGTGTGTGTTTTGTTTTTTTTTTCAAGCAGAAGACGGCATACGAGATCTAGTACGGTCTCGTGGGCTCGGAGATGTGTATAAGAGACAGGGACTGGACCGTGTCGAGGCGGGCCGAGGCGGCGCTCAGGTCAGCCTGCGCGGCACGCAACTGGGCCTCGGCCGCGGCCACTTCCGTCTCGCTCGGCCCGTCGAGCAGGTCGTCGAGTTGGGCCTGGGCGCTGGCCACGGCGGCCTCGGCCGCGGCCAGGTCGGCCGCCGTCGGTGGGGCCAGCAGGTCTTCAAGGCTGGCTTCCTGGGCGACGAGCGCCTGTCGCGCGGTCGCCACGTCGCGGGTCGGGCCGGCCGTGTCCAGCCGCAGCAGCGGGTCGCCGGCGCCGACCTCATCGCCGACAGCCACCAGCACCTCGTCAACCGTGCCCGTGGTCAGCGGGGCCAGCGCGGCGCGCTGCCGGGCGGTCAATTCGCCGGAGGCCGTGGCCTCGCTCGACAGGTCGCCGACGAACACTTCGACCCGCTCGATCTCGCCGCTCGTCGTCGCCGTGGCGTTGGTCATGAAGAGGAGTGGCCCGGCCACCAGGAACGCCAGCGCCACGACCAGAACGGCCGCGCCGGCGATAATCCATTTCTTGCGTTGTTGCCAGAGAGTTTTCATGATGCGTTTCTCGTCGTAGCGTGAGTCTCCAGACTCGCGCAAGTCTGGAGACTCACGCTACTGCTTAATTGAATGGCCCGCCGCCGCCCGGCCCATCGAAGTCACCCCCGGGGCCAAACGGCGATTCGACCTCGCCGCCGACCAGCAGCACGTCGCCGGCCGCCAGCCCGTCGCGGACTTCGGTGAACTGGTTATCGCGCAGGCCGATGACGATCTCGATCTCTTCGACCGTGTCGCCTACCTGGCGGCGGACGCTGTAGGTGCCGCTGGTGCGGTCGACCTGGATGGCCTCGTTGGCAACCAGCAGCACGTCGCGCTTCTCGGCCGTCACCAGCGTGGCGTTGGCCGTCATGCCCGCCAGCAGGGGCAGGCCGCTCTCGCCCAGCCGCAGCCGCACGTCATACGTCACCAACCCGGTGACCGACGCGCCGGCGGCCGGGGCGATGGACGCCACCTCGGCGGCGATCTCGGTGTCGGGGTAGCTCTCCAGGGTGATCGTCGCCGGCTGGCCGACGGCCAGACCGCCCACGTCCACCTCATCGACCTGCAAGACGGCTTCCAGACTGCTCAGATCGACCAGCGCGACGACCGGCCCGGCGGCGATTTCGCCCGGCTGGACGTAGACGGTGGTCACAGCCCCGTCGAACGGCGCGGTAATGGTGGCCTTGGCCAGCGCCTCTTCGGCGTCGGCCAGCGCCAGGCGGGCCTGCTCCACGGCAGCCTCGGCCGAGGCGCGCTGGGCGGCCGTCGGCCCGGCCTGAAGCTGGGCCAGCGACGCCTGGGCGTCGGCCAGTTGGGCCTCGGCCTGGGCGCGTTGGGCGGCCGTCGGCCCGGCGGTCTGGCGCTCATATTCGGCGCGGGCGCTCTGTAGCCGCGCGGCGGCGGCGGCCGCGCTGCCCTGGGCGGCGGCCGTGTCCGGGCCTTCGCGCAGCTGGTCGACCCGTGCCTGGGCGGCGGCCACGGCCTGCTGGGCGGCTTGCAGCGTCGCGTGGCTGGCCTGGTCGGCCAGCTCCTCGTTGGCGTCTTCGGCGGCGCGCAGTTGCAGTTGGGCGGCGGCCAGTTGGGCCTCGGCGGCCCGCAGGTCCGCGGCGCTGACGCTGCCCTCGACGTTGGTCACTTCGGCGTTGGCCGAAGCGACGGCCGCCTCGGCGCTGCGCAAACTCGACTCCAGTTGGGCCAGCTCGGCCGCCGTCGGCCCGGCCAGCAGGTCGTCCAGTTGGGCCTGGGCGCTCTCGACGCCGGCCTCAGCCGCGGCCAGTTCAGCCGCCGTCGGCTCACGGACCAGGTCGGCCAGTTGGGCTTCGGCCTGCCGCAGGTTGCCCTGGGCGGCGCGGACGTTCAGCTCCAGGTCGGTCGCGTCGAGGACGACCAGAGGGGAGCCGGCGGCAACCTGGGCCCCGGCGCGCACCGGCACGTCGCTGACGCGGGCCGTGGCGCTGCTCTCCAGCGTGGCAGCGCGGGCGGCGCGCAGCGTGCCGCTGGCCGTGGCGTTGGCCGACAGATCGCCGACGAACACTTCGACCGTCTCGGCCGTCTGGGTGGCCGCGCCTGGGGCCGCGCCACAGGCGGCCAGCAGGGCAACAAACACCAGCAAGAGCGACACGGCCGCGCCGCGCCGCCTGACGTTAGAATCGCGATTGTTCCACATAGTGTTATCTACCTTGTGCGTTGGTGTGCCTACAGGATTCTACGGGGGGAGTTTGCAGAAGTTGTGCAGGAGCGGTGCAGTTGGCAGTTGTTAGTTGTTAGTTATCAGTAAGCAGTGGTCAGTCGATAGTGCGTCGCACTTTCCGTAGCCCCTCAGAACGGGCAACGCACCTCAGAAGGTGCGACGCACCAAGAGTGAGGCTACACTTGGGGGCGACATGAGCACGCCGAACTTCTATGAGCAGGTCTACGCCGTCGTGCGGCGCGTGCCGCGGGGGCGGGTGACAAGTTACGGCCGCGTGGCGCGGATGCTGGGCCGGCCCAACGCGGCGCGGGCCGTCGGCTACGCGCTGGGCGCGCTGCAAGAGAAACAGCGCGGCCCCCACTTCGCCCAGGTACCCTGGTATCGCGTCATCAACAGTGTCGGCCGCATCAGCACCCCCAACACCGACGGCGGGGCCGAACTGCAGGCCCGCCTGCTGCGCGAAGAGGGCGTCGTCGTCGGCGACGACCTGCGCATCGACCTGGGTGTGTATCTATGGGAAGGGCTACACCTGGTGGAGATTGACGACATCCTGGCCGGCCGCCCCTAACCCGGTGCGCTGCACTTTTTGAGGTGCGTCGCACCTTCTTAGCGCCTTAGAGCGCACGCCGCGGAAGGTGCCACCCACTCCGGAAAGTGGGAGGCACCGAGACAAGCAGTTAAAATCCCATCAGCCGTGAAACTCATTATCCAGATTCCCTGCTACAACGAAGCCGAGATGCTGCCGCGGGCGCTGGCCGACCTGCCGCGGAGCGTGGCGGGCATTGATTGCATCGAGACGCTGGTCATCGACGACGGCAGCCATGACGCCACGGCCGAAGTGGCCACGGCCCACGGTGTCAACCACGTCATCCGCCACCCGCAGAACCTGGGGCTGGCCCGCGCCTTCCAGACGGGCATCGACGCCTGCCTGCGGCTGGGGGCCGACGTCATCGTCCACACCGACGCCGACGGCCAGTACCCCGGGGATGCCATCCCCGACCTGGTCGCGCCGGTGCTGGCCGGGCGGGCCGACATGGTCATCGGCGACCGGCAGGTGAGCACCATCGACCACTTCTCGCCGCTCAAGAAGCGGATGCTGGCCCTGGGTAGCTGGATGGTGCGCAACGTCAGCGGCACGGAAGTGCCCGACGCCGTCAGCGGCTTCCGCGCCTACTCGCGCGAGGCAGCGCTACGCTTCACCATTCTCACCCGCTACAGCTACACGCTGGAGACGATCATCCAGGCCGGCAAGCTGGGGTTGGGGGTACTGAGTATCCCGGTGACGACCAACCCGCCGACGCGGCCGTCGCGCCTGCAGCGCAGCATGTGGCACTTCATCAAGGCCCAGGCGGGGACGATCCTGCGCCTCTACGCCTTCTACGAACCGCTGCGGACGTTCAGCTACATCGCCACGCCCTTCCTGCTGCTGGGCGCGGCACTGTGGCTGCGCTTCGGCGTCAACTACCTGCTGGGCGAGAGCGGCGTCGGCCGCTTCGTGCAATCGCTGACCCTGGGCACGGGACTGCTGATGGTCGGGGCGCTGATCATCCTGTTCGGCGTCCAGGCCGACATCAGCGGCAAGCACCGGCAGTTGACGCAGGAGGTGTTGTACCGGTTGAAGAAGATGGAGCTGAAGAGGGGCGAAACCACAGATTACACAGATTTCACAGATTTTGAGCAGGGGGATGGCTGAGGTTGGCGTAGGGTTTGGTGATTACGCCGGTCCGCCCCGGGCTGATGGTGTTTAACAAAATAATGCGGCTATCGCGTTCTGCCCTGGCGGATCAATCCGCCGGCTGCTACGCCAAACGCGTTGTAGGCGAGTAACAAAATAATCAGCCCATACACGGTCGGCCTCTCGCGGTGGGTTTTGGAGTTTGACGAAATAATGAGCACATGCGCCGCCTGCCTAAAGCCTGTCTCTTATACACATCTCCGAGCCCACGAGACCGTACTAGATCTCGTATGCCGTCTTCTGCTTGAAAAAAAAAAATATACTCTGTACACATACGACCTCATGTATAATCACAATCTACACAAAAGGCAACACAAAGATACTGCACCAAATAACAATCGAACTATCAAGCACGAGCAGCACCAGTAACATTGAGCTAAGCGACCACATAATAATCTACACACTGCACTCCACAGAA
>CALLZA010000107.1 GCA_937858165.1 uncultured Ardenticatenia bacterium | reverse complement strand
GAGAGTATGTGCTGTATGTGTGCTACAATGTAGAGTGTCAGACTTTGAGACGTGTTACAGGTAATAGCGTGGCAGGGACAGTGTGCCTCCGAATATGTTTTTTGTTCAAGCAGAAGACGGCATACGAGATCTAGTACGGTCTCGTGGGCTCGGAGATGTGTATAAGAGACAGCGTTGAGCATGGCCTCGTAATCGGCGACAAAGGCGCTGCGCTTGTCACGCGAGTTCCACACCAGAGCCACCGCGCCGCCGGGCCGCAGAACGCGCCGGAACTCAGCTCGCGTCGCCTCCGGCTCGAACCAGTGGAACGCCTGCCCGGCAGTGACGAGATCAATGCCGGCGTCAGGCAGGCCGGTAGCCTCGGCCGTGGCGTCGATGCTGGTGAAGCCAGGTTGTTCGCCCAGCCACGCCTCGGCCGCGGCGCGCATGGCCGCGTTCGGCTCCACGGCGTAGACGGTCGCGCCGCGCTCTAACAGCAGTGCGGCCAGGATGCCTGTGCCGGAGCCGACGTCGGCCACAACGCTGCCGGCCGAGAGACCGCCCGCCTCAAACAACCAGTCGACGGCCGCCGCCGGGTAAGTCGGCCGGTAGCGGGCGTAGTTGTCGGCGCGAGAGGTGAAGCGACGGGTGGGCTGCTCGTCTACTTGTAGCGCCTGAATGAACTCCAGCCGGTTGCCGAACGGGTCGCGGCACTCGAAGCGGTCGTAGCCGGGGATGGGCACGCTCGCCAGGGCGGGGATGCCGGCCGCGGCCAGCCGTTCGCGCCAGGCAGGCAGATCGTCCACCTGGTAGGCGACGTGGGCCTTGGTGCGGGCGCGGTCGACGCCCTCTTCGACGCCGACGTGGAGTTGCTGGTCGCCCACCTCGACCCAGAAGCCGCCGCGGCCTTGTAAGGAGTCAGGCTTGTCGGTCTTGCGCAGGCCGAGGACGCCACAGTAGAAGTCGCGCGCCGCCGCCTCGTCGGCCGCGGCGACGGTGATTTGAACATGATGGATGTTGCTGATCATAACTCCTCTCGTGTAGCGCGGGTTGCTTTACTCTTGCCGCGCGGGTAGCTAACCGCGCTACAATTTTGGGGTGGGTTGCTCTACCCGACCAGACTACGGTTGAACCGTGATCAAACCCAACAATAAGCTATCGTCGCCGGCAACCGGTAAGCGGGTCGCGGCATCAAAGGCATCATAGAGTCCCAGCCGCAAGGCATACTCGCCAGCCGGTAGATCGGCAGGCAGGAGCAACCCGTGGTTGTCTCCAACGAGCCCGCCCGCCGCCCAACCCATCGTCGGCCGCGAGCCGCCGCCCGGCTCGCCGTCGCGCTGGGCCACCAGGCGGCCGTCGGCGGCCAGCAGGTGGAGAAAGACCTTGTAAGGGCGGGCCGGCGTAACGTCGGCCGACCAGACCAGGCGCACGCCCACCACATCACCCGGCCGCGCCACCATTGGCCAGACGGCGTATTCCTGAAGCGTGATCACCTCGCCATCAAGCGCAGTGAAGTCCGCGCCGCTCGGCGTGGGCCGGGTCGCGGTGGCGGGCGCGACGGCATAGACGGCGAAGCGCACGTCGCCGACCCACTCCTCTGACGCCTTGAACGTGTTGGCGTCCAGCCAGCGTTCAATGATCCGTTCCGGGTCGCGCTGTGCCTCGCCCCAGTAGAGGACATAGAGCCGCTCATGGGCCGCGGCGATGCGCGCCAGTTCCGGCTCCAGCAGCGCCGGGTCGGGTTGGCCCAGCGGCAGCGGGTAGACCGGCGCGCCGTCGCGGTGGTAGTAGGTGAACACCTCCCACTGGTTGGGGGCGACGAGGAGCACGGCCGTGTTGCGGTCGTCGGCGGCGATGCGAGCGGCGATGGCCCGGTAGTCGGCGCCGGCAAAGGCCGGGTCGCCGTAGAGGTTGCCCAGCGAGGCGGCGCTGCCGGCCAACACCAGCGCCGTCAGCAGCGCCGGCAGCCACAGCCAACGGCGCGGCACGGCCCAGCCCAGCCCCATGAGCAGGCAGAGGAAGGGCACGGCCGCCAGCAGGAACTTGAAGAACGCCGGATCGGTCGCGCCAACGAGATACATGAGGGCCAGGGGGACGACGACGAGGGGCCAGGGGTTAGGGATTAGGGGGATTAGGGAACGGTCGCGGGTAGTAGGTGGCCAGTGGCGAGCGGCAAGGGTGAAGTCCGCAGACTCAGACGCGGACGGGTGGCGGAGGGCGAAGAAGAGCCCCAGGAGGACGAGCAGCACGGCGGCGACGAGGGCCCAGGTCGCCTCGCGCGGGCCAATGGTCGGGCCTAAGACCAGCCAGCGCCAGCCATCAGCCAGGAAAGAAAGTAGCGGCGGCCGCTCCCCCTCGCGCCCACCCACCTGTCGTAGGAAGATGGGCAGCCAGGGGAGATACAGGGCGACAGCGGCAGCGGCGAGGAGAAACCAGCGAACGAGTGACAAGTGACGAGTGACGAGCGACGAATGCAGAGAACGCTCTTCACTCGTCACTTGTCGTTCGTCACTCGTCGCTCGCCCTATCAACACAACCGCCCCCTGCGCTGCCATGACGGCCGGGAAGAAGTAGTGGGTGTAGAGCCCGGCGGCAGCCAGCAGCACGTAGGCCACAGCCCAGCGGCGACCCGCCCCGCCTCGCCAGGCCAGCAGCGTCCACGTGCTGAGCGCGGCCAGCAAGGCCAGCAGGGCGTACATGCGCGTCTCCTGGCTGTAGTAGACCAGCACGGGGCTGACCGCGGCGAGGAGAGTAGCCGGTAGCCAGTATTCAGTATTCAGTAGGTCAGAGCGCTTCTCTGACTGGCCTACTGAATACCGACCTGCTGAATACTGGCTGCGGCGCTTCGCCAGCGCCGCGACGGCCGCGACAGTAACCACCCCGGCAAAGGTGGAGAGGGCGCGCAGGGCGAATTCGCTGTCGCCGAGGAGGGCGCGCCAGCCGTGGAGCAGCAAGTAGTAGAGCGGTGGGTGGATGTCCGACGCCGTGCCCTCCAGGATGGCGGCGATGGGGCGCTCACTGAGGCGGGCGCTGTTGCCTTCGTCGTTCCAGAAGGATTGGGCGTCAAGGCGGTGGAAGCGCAACCCGGTGGCCAGGAGGAGGATGAGGATGGCGGCGAGCAGGAGAGCGGGGGAACGTTTTCTCCCCCCTGCCCCCCTGCCCCCCTGCTCCCCTGCGGTTGGAGACAAGGCGTGCTGAAGGCGACTCACTCCCCCTCCCGCGGGGCCAGGGCGCGCAGCAGGACCAGGAACAGCACCGCCGCACCGAACAGGAAAAGCGCCGGCCGGGCGCTCATCCAGGTGTATTGCCAATCGGGCATGGGCGCGGGCGAACCGCCGGCGGTGGCATACTCGGCGACAGCGTCATAGACCGGCAGGGGCGTGAAGTCCGGCTCCAGCATGCGAAAGTAGTACCACGCCTGGTCGCGCTCCCAATCGGCCGGGCGCTTGAAGAACCAGTAGGTATTGACGCCCACCCACGGCCACCCCGCCCGCGCCCGATCATACGCCCCCACCGCGTAGCGCGCCTGCTGCGCCTCAGTGACGCGGCCGAAGGCGGGGGCGATGCCCTCCGGGGCGACGTTCCAGCCCATCTCGCTGATCCAGATCGGCTTGGCGGCGTCGCCGTGGCGCACCATCAGGTCGCGCAGGAAGAGGTTGTGGCCGTAGTTGATGACCGTCGGTCGTAGCCGCTGGTCCGTCGGGCCGGACCACAGCCCATACCCCTGAGCCGACATCACGTCGAAGCAGTCGCCCGCCCCGGCGGCGTACATGCGCTCCAGGAAGAGCAGGTCGTTCATGTTGCGGCCGTCGTTGGCCACGGTCGGCGTTAGCGCCCCGGACAGCACCACGGCCGCGGGGTCGGCGGCCTTGATGCGGTTGTAGGCCAGGCAGAGCAGCCGCGTGAACGCCTCCGGGTCCACGTTCTGCAACCCCCACTCCTCGTTGCCGTTCGGCTCGTTCCAGACCTGGTAGTAGCGGATCTGGCCGCGGTAGCGCTCGGCCACGGCGGCGGCGAAGTCCCCAAAGTCGTTGAAGTCGTCGGGTGGAGCGTTGCTGCCCAGCTCGTCGCCGCGAGCCCGGCTCCAGGCTGGCGGATTGCTCAGCCGGGCGATGATCGCGATGTCGCGCGCTTCGGCCAGGGCCACGATCTGGTCGTACTTGGCCCAGGCATCGACGCCACCCGGGTCGTTGCGCCGGTCGATGAAATCATCCTTGGCGTGAATCTCGATGTCTTCCCACGGGAACTCCTGGCGGATGAAGCGGAAGCCGGCGGCCCGCGCCAAGTCGAGAATCTGGGCGCGCTTGGCCGGCTCGGCCTCCTGTTCCAGGAAGGTGTTGACGCCGAAGGGGCTGACGGCGGGGGCGGTCAGCGGCGAAGCGGCGACGGCGGCCAGGTCGAGGCGGGGCTGGGGGCGGATGGCGGTGTTGAGCCAGTGGACGACGCCCGCCGCCTGCCCGCGCAGTTGCTCCTCGCCCGTCAGGTCATAGAGCGACCGGGCGTTGGGCCACAGGGCAACGAGCACAGCCAGGGCGGCCAGGGTCACAAGCGCGCGGCCGGCCCAAAGCTGGGTGGGGCTGCGAAAATTCATAGCGGCCTATTATAGCGGAGTTGGGAATAGGGAGCGCGCGATAGCGAGTCATGGCCGGCGCAACGCCAGTGACGCACTTCTTGTTTGCCCTCTTACCGGCGCAAGATAGACTCTAGCTACACGTTCAATGGGGCTATGAGCACGCTGGATCTGTTACTCGCCACGCCGCCTGATTGCCCTGCGCGACCGATGGCGAAGGAGGAGAACACGAGTTGTCATCTCTCTTCGAGCCTACTCTGTTGGCGCTGGCGGCGGCCGTCTGGCTAATGGTGATGGTTGGAATGGTGATGAGATCGGTGCGGGCCACCAGCTATAGGCCCGCCGCACCCCACGTCGAAGAAGGGACGCGCCGATTGTGGCCCGGCCGCCTGCTGTCGGTCGGGAATGGAAGCGCGGCCTCCCCCGGAGCCGGCTATCGCGCCATCGCCGCTCGCATTGCCGCCGATGCCCACCCGAACGCGGGGATTATCCTGATCGGCCCCAACCAGATGGACGCGTTTGTCCGCCACCATCGCGGCGCACCTGTCTACTCCCTGCCCCAGGGACAGACCCATCCAACCGCGCTGAAGTTGCAGTTGGCAACCATCACGGCGCCCCACGAACGCATGTACGTCATCTACACCGCCGATGCCCGCCAGGCCGACCCGCAGCACGTCATCGAACGCTGGCTGGATGTCTACACATTCAAGAGTTCGGACGAGCGCGTGGGCGATATGCGTTGGGCCGTCTACGAAGTCGGGTTCAAGACGCCTGTCGTAGCTGTGTCGCGAGGCGCGAAGTTCGCCGGGCGGGACGGCGAGACGATCACACTGGTCGAACACTCCCGCTGGCCGGCGACTGCGCGTCCGGGAAATATCGCTCACGTCCGGATGGTCTGGGAAAGTGACAAGACTCCGGCGCGACGCTATGAGATTTTCCTCCAACTGCTAGATAGCGCCGGACGGGTCGTTGCCCAACGCGCAGCGGAACCGGAGGGTGGCTGGCGGCCGACAACCGAATGGAAGCCTGTAAACTGGGTGATCGACGGGAATGGGCTGCAGCTACCTGCTGACTTGCTGCCAGGCCTATATGCACTCCGAATTAGTCTCCGCGACGCCTCTGACCCAACTGTTCGGCTCGCGGTCGAGGGATCAGACGCTCTGGATGTTGGGGAAATCACCGTAACGGTAGCTTGAATTAACCGATACTCACCCCAAAGATATGACATTTGTTATGATGCAGTGCGTCACATTTGCGCTATAATACGAATCTAATACTTGCTGGATCACCGTTCGGAAGGCGCTCCGCTTGCCCCGTTCCCGCGCGCTACACTTCCGCACAGGATCATCCGGCCCATTGACAAGCCCGCCGGCCAGCGTTGCCCACCGGCGATCGAGAAGGAGAGGATTCCATCATGCTGTCTACTTTTGAACGGATCATGTTCCTGCTGCTGGCAGCGGTTTGCCTGACGGCCGTCTACAACACCTTCAAGCAGATGGCCCTCGTCATCAACCGCGGCACCGGGACGCTGGCGCTCAACGATCTACCGCGGCGAGCCATGACCGGCCTCTTCGCGCTGCTCAGCCAGGGACGCATCATCCGCCACCGCAAGATCACCTCGCTATTTCACTACGGCGTCGCCTTCGGCTTCATCTTTTACGGCCTGGTCAACGTCATCGATTTGTTGGAAGGGCTGATCCCCGGCTTTACCTTCCTGCACGACAACATCATCGGCCAGATCTTCCGGCTGGCGGCCGACCTTTTCGCCGTCGCCGTCCTCATCGGCGTCGTGTACTTCCTGCTGCGCCGCTTCGCCGCCCAGGACCCGGCGCTGAAGATCCGCGACAACGTCAAGCTGATGGAGCGCGTGCGCGAAGGCGGCGTCAGCGTCGACTCGCTCATCGTCGGCCTGTTCATCCTGGCCCACGTCGGCTCGCGCCTGCTCAGCGCCGCGTTCAAGATCGGGCTGGACGGGCCGGACGCCTGGCAGCCGGTGGCCAACTTCCTAGCCGGGACGTTCCTGGGCGGGCTGTCGCCGGCGGCGCTGGAGACGGGCTTCCACGTCTTCTGGTGGCTGGCCATCGGCCTCATCTTCCTCTTCCTGCCCTACTTCCCCTATACCAAGCACGCCCACCTCTTCATGGGCCCGACCAACTTCATGCTCAGCCCCGACCGTAGCTATCTGGGGCAGATGAAGAAGCTCGACCTCGACGACGAGAGCATTGAGCAGTTCGGGGCCAACGACCTGGATGACCTGCCCAAGAAGCACATCCTCGACGCCTTCGCCTGCATCATGTGCAACCGCTGCCAGCAGGTCTGCCCGGCCTATAACACCGGCAAGGAACTGTCACCGGCGGCGCTGGAGATCAACAAGCGCTACTACATCCGCCAGCACATGGGCGAGTTGGCCGGCGGCGCGGCCAACGGCGTGCCCCTGCCCGACCTGTCTCTTATACACATCTGACGCCGCCGACGAGCGATCTAGTGTAGATCTCGGTGGTCGGCGCATCATTAAAAAAAAAACCAGTAATCGCAGCAGTCTGGCGTGTGTGACTACACGTGAATACTCACATACGTCGCATTCTACAGACAAACCGGAGACGCACTAAGCTATCACATTCTTG
>CALLZA010000106.1 GCA_937858165.1 uncultured Ardenticatenia bacterium | reverse complement strand
TATTCTATACTGCCGAGACTGTTCTCTTTTGTGTTGTCATCCAGATTTGCTATGGCTTGGCTGGCACAGTCGGTTCGTAGTAGCGAGTATCTTGCGTTGTGTATGTTTTTTTTTTTTCAAGCAGAAGACGGCATACGAGATCTAGTACGGTCTCGTGGGCTCGGAGATGTGTATAAGAGACAGCTCGTACACGTTGCCGTGGGCGTAGTTGCCCTCGGCCAACGGCCCCACGTCCAGCTCGTTCTCGTTGAACGCCCCCGTGCCCGTCAGGCTGAACAGAGCCAGCCCGGCCGTCTTGTTGCCGGTAATGGTGTTGTCGTAGACCTCGTTGTTGTCCGCGCCGATAAGCAGGATGCCGCTGCCGGGCGGCACGATGCGCGCTGTGGCCCCCTCCGGCGCAAAGTTGGCGATGTTGTTGTCCTCGACGACGTTGTTGTAAATCTTCGCCCCGGATGAGATCTTCGACGTCAGTTGCGGCAGCAGCACGATCAGGATGCCGTTGCTGTTGCCGTAGAGATGGTTGTTGTAGACCTCGCCGCCCAGCGTGTTCTCCAGTTCGATGCCGATGACATTGCCAAAGGCAGTGCTGTCGCGGACGATGACGTTCTCGCTCTGCCCGGCGTAGATGCCGGCGTCGTCCACGCCGCTGACCGTCACCCGCTCGATGACCACGTCGCTGCTGCGCACGGGGTAGACGCCATACGTGCCCGTGTTCTCGGCCACAATGTCGTGGAAGTGAACGCCCTGTGATCCTTCGACCAGCACGCCGTTGTCGGTATAGTTGCGCACGTGCAGGTTGCCGACGGTGAAGTTGTTGCCGGAAGCGATGACGCCTTCGGACAACACTCCTTGCCCGTCGAGCACCGGCCACTCGCCGGCGTCGTTGGCCACGCCACGCAACGTCAGGTCGCTCACGTCCACGGCCACGCGCTCGTGATAGACACCGTAGGGGATTTCGACGGTGTCGCCCGGCCGTGCGCGGTCGACGGCCGCCTGAATCGTCTCGCCTGGCGCGACGGTGATGGTCCCCGGCCCGCCGCTATCGTCGGCCGCGCCGGCAACCGCGCCGCCGGCGTTGTGTGCCGCGGCCACGGCCCGCGCCGGGTTGTCGATGGGCGCGACGACCGGCAGGCCCGAGGGGACGGTCGGCGGCGTCTGCGGCAGGCCTCTCTCGTCAGTCAGCGCGTAGAGGAAGGCCAGCAGATCGGCCCGCTCCTGCTCGTTCAATTCGAACGGGTTGACGAACACATCGACCTGCGCGAAGCCGTGGGCGCGGCCGCCGCCGTCGCGGTAGAAGTCAACCACCTCTTCCAACGTGCTCATGGAGCCGTCGTGCATGTAGGGTGCCGACAGGGCGACGTTGCGCAGCGTCGGCACCTTGAACGCGCCGAACACGCCGTCGGCCACCACGCCCGCCCGGCCGGGATCGTCGCTATCGACCCCGATAACGCGGAAGGTGTCGGAGGCGAACGTCGGCGCGCCGTGACACTCGAAGCAGCGCGTCGCCCCGCTGCGGAAGATGGCCAGGCCGCGGCGCTGCGGGGACGAAAGAGCGTCGAAGTCGCCCGCGGCGTAGCGGTCGAACGGGCTGTCGTCGCTGATGAGCGTGCGCTGGAAGGCGGCCAGGGCGCGGGTAACGGCTTCGGGGGTGATGGCGTCGGCGCTCAGGCCGTAGGCGCTCTGGAACAGGGCGACGTACTCCGGGATGGCCCGCACGTCGGCGACCATCGTCTGCGGGTCGGCCACGCCCATCTCGTCGGCGTGGGTCAACGGCACAAGCGCTTGCTCCTCCAGTGAGGTAACGCGGCCGTCCCAGAAAAGGTTCCGGGCGTAGGCCACGTTCCAGAGCGTCAGGGCGTTGCGGGCCGGGGCGTCGCCGCCGGGGGTGACGGAGGTCGGCCGCCCATCGCTGAAGCCCAGGTCGGGGTGGTGGCAGGTGGCGCAGGCGATGTCGTCGTTCTGCGACAGAACGGGGTCGAAGAATAGCAGCCGGCCCAACTCGGCCGCCTCGGGCGTCGTCGGGTTGCCGGATGGGGCGGTTTCGGCCGGAAAGGCACGCAGCAGGCCCGACATGGCCGGCGCAACGCTGCTCGACCCCGCGCCGTGGTTGGCCATGTCGATCGGCGGGTCCGATTCCAGCGGCACGGCCGCAGCCACACCGAACGCCAGCAGCAACAGGGCCAGCACAACGCCGACAATCCACAGCAGCGACCGCAATACTCTTCGCATCTCGCTTCTCCTCTCCACGCTTGGTGCATCCCGCTTTTTGAAGTGGTCACTGAGGCCAGTGCGACGCACCCGACTCTCGATTACTCCAGCGACAAAACGTACGCCACCACCGCGTCCAGCTCCTCGCCCGTCAGCTTCTTGGCCAGGTCTTGTGGCATCAGGTCAGCGAAGCCGGGCACAAGGTAGTCGCCCGGTTGCAGCACGGAGCTATAGATGTAGGCGCGGGCGTCCAGACCATCGACGCGCTGGCCGCCATGGGCAGCGATGCCGGCCAGCGACGGGCCGACGATGACCGTATCGGCCGAGATGCTGTGGCACGCGCCGCAATGGGCGACAAAGACGCGCTGCCCGGCGGCCAGTTGCGGCGCGAGGGTTGGCGTTGGCGGCAGCGCGTCGGCCGCGGCCCCGCCACAACCGGTGAGCAGCACCAGCAACAGTCCCAGCGCCAGTAAAGGCGCGGCCCATTCGTCAACTCGTCTGCTTCGGCGTATCATCTGCGGCGCTTGCGACTCCCGTGTGAATCGGCGAATTGTACGGAGGCGGTCTCCCTGGGGCAACACTGTGAAATGTGTCACAAGGGAAGTAGACGAGTGGCAGCGGGCGGAGTCCGCATCCTCAGATGGGGACGGGGCAGACGGGCACACATCGAAGGCTGCGCACCCCGCAGACAAGGACGAGCGACGAGTCATAAAGTGTCTCAACACCTGGAACAAGACACCCCACCGCCAGTTCGCGGCCAGTTGCCGCCCGACTGGACGACACCGCGCGTCGCCGTGCGTGACGCGGCGGCCGACGACACCCCCGCCCTGACGGCCATCTTCAACGCCTGCGCCTACGTCCAGCCGTGGGACCCGACCTTCCACCCCGTTGACCTGCCGGAGATCGGCAAGCTGGTCAAGCGCAGCCTGTCCGACGACGACCACGCCAACTTTCGCTTGCAAGCGCTGCGCCCGCGCGACGGCGGTGAGCCGATCGGCTACTTCCACCTCTTCCACGGTGCGCCGCAGCCCGACGTGTGCTGGATTTCGATGTTCGTCATCCACCCCGACTTTCAGGGGCAACACCTGGCGGGCGAGGTGGTCAACGGGCTGGCCTACCATCTGCGGCAGGCCGGCTATCGCGCCATCTGGCTGGAGGTCTATCTGCGCAACTGGCCGGCGTTGCGCTTCTGGACGATCATGGGCTTCACGACCATCGTCGGCTATGAGGGGGATAAGGCGCCGGGCGAAGGGCGACAGGCGCGGCTGATGCTGGAACGGCCGCTCGTCGAGCCGTAGGCCGTGACCGGCGCGGGGTGTCTCCACCGCGCCGAGCCTCATAAAGAGAAGCGCCGCGAGGGCAGATGCTCTCGCAGCGCGACTGGCGGCAATGGATTGTTCGTCGCCGGCGCTTCTGTCGCCGTGCGGCGTCAGGCAGCCACTTCACTCGCGGCCGATTGTTCCGTGCCCGGCATCGCCCACAACCACGCCAGGATAACCAGGCCACCCACCGGAACCAGCAAGTAGAACATCCACCAGCCGCTCTTGCCGACGTCGCGCAGCCGGCGCGTGCCCACCGCCAGCAGCGGCAGCAAGACGGCGATCAGGAAGATGCTGCTGGCCGCCTCGCTCACGTATGCCAACGCCCCGCTTACCAAGGTTACAAACAACGCGAACCACCAGAACTCTGGCCGCCCGGCGCGGCCGTTGAACTCCGCATACTTCACAAAGCAGACGCGGATCGCTTCCATAAAGGACATGTTGCCCGCCTCGTCCTGAGCCGTGATATTGACAACGTCTTTCAAGCCAGACTCCTTACCGAGCGCCGTAACGCGCTCTTTAAAAGATGTGATCCGACTCGTCGGCGAATCGAATCCGCTGTCATTCTCAGTGGTTTGCCCTTCGCTATCAACTGTGGAAACCCCCAGTTTTTCGGTTTCAGGCTCGTCTGCGGCGCTCCCCAGCTTCAGAATCAACTCGACTCGCGAACTGACGTCGAACTTGGCGTAGATGTTCTGCAAATGGAACTCAACCGTGCGCTCGGAGATCGTCAGCGCCGCGGCAATCAACTTGTTGCTCTTGCCCTGTAGCAGAAGTTCGACCACTTCCCGTTCGCGGTTACTCAATGCCGGCAACTGCTGCATCGCTTTTCCTCTTGAACGGAACACGGGGTCTGCACCCCGCGTCCACACACTTGTACGAGAACGATTCTGCCCTATGGCGCGGGGGCCAGGGTATTCGTCGCCAGGTCAAACGTCCAGCGCCCGGAGTCCAACAGCCCCGCGAGCAGGAGTTGTTGCCCCGTCTCCGACCAACTGACCGACACGAACTCCGGCGCGCTCTGCGTCAGCAGGACGCGCGAGGTCGACGTCGCCGCGTCAACCAGCACCACGGCCGACTCACCGGCTGTCTCGCCACAGAAGCTGGTGAACTGCAAATAGGCCAGCGACGCGCCGTCGGGCGACCAGACGGGCGGACCGACGTTGGGCGGCAGGGCGGCCGGCACAGCGCGGCCGATCTCGTCACCATCGCCGCCGAAGAGGAGCAGCTCGCCGTTGGCCCAGCCGGCCACCTTTGTCCCGTCGGGCGAGGTGGCGGCCTGGTCGAGCGTCACCACCGACCAATCGGTCACATCGACGCGGGTCATCGGCCGCACCCACGGGCGGCACGCCCCGTCCGGCCCGCCCTCGCGCGCCGTCGTGTACCATAGCGTCTGCCCATCCGCGCCCCAGAACAGCGGCACCAGCCCGAACGCCCCCAACCCGCCACAGTTGAGCAACTGGCTGTCGATCTGGTACTCCACCGCGCCGGCGGCATCGACGACGCGCAACAGCTCCAGCGACATCGGCTGCGGCTCCGTGCCCAGCGCGGCGTCGCTGATAGGAGCGCACTCGTAGACGAGCACCTCGGCCCGCAGCGCCCCGTCGGGCGACGGCAGCGCCGCTCTCAACCGCGGTGGCCCAGCCGCGGCCAACAGCGCCGCCGGCTCCGGCGTGGGCGAGGGGCCGGGGGTGGCCGTCGGCCAGGGGGTGGGTGTGGCGGTGGGGGTGGCGACGGCCAGAGTCGGCGTGGCGGGGGCCGATGTGAGCGCTATGGTGGCAACTGCTTGCGTCGGCGCGACGGCCGAGCCGGCCAGACCCGGCAGTTGCCCGTCGCAGGCCGCCAGTAGCAGCAGCAGGAGCATAAGCCCGCCCAGCGCCCGCCTCATGCCGCCGTCTCCTCGCGGTGCCACCATTCGCGGAACTCAGTGCAACGACCAGCGGCGTCGAAGCGCGCGACCAGCACGCCGTCGAGCCGCACGGCCGCGCCCGACGGCACACGCACGAACGTTGCCGTCCAGTGGGCCACGCCCCCATCACCTGTGACGCTGAGGGGCTCGTAGGTGAAGACCACATCCGCTTGCGATTGGCCCGCGCCCGCCTTCCAATAGTCGTGGATGGCGTCCAGCCCGACCAGCGGGGGGTCGAAAGGGGTTTCGTGGTAGCTTGCGCCGGGGGCGAACAGCGTCATCACCGCCTTGGCGTCGCCGGTTTGCCAGGCGCGACCGTAGGCGTCGAGCCAATTTCGGAACGTTTTTTCATTCATGGAACGACCTCAGGGTCGATTATAGCCGTTCCCCGCCGGAACACCTTGTCAGACACAAACCAGGTGAGACCCTCGTCCCTGGTGCGACGCACTTTCCGGAGTGCGTCGCACCTTCTGACAGGCCCGGCGGAACAAGAGCGTGCGACGCACCTTATAGGAGCTTAATGAAATAATCGGTACATATGGCCTCGGCTTCCAGCGGCGGGTCGGAGGACCCCGCCACCACACGGCGGCGGGTGTCACACGACCTTTTCCAGTACGCGCGTCCCTCAACAGGTGTTTATGACAGACAACAATAATAGAACAAAACGACACCAA
>CALLZA010000105.1 GCA_937858165.1 uncultured Ardenticatenia bacterium | reverse complement strand
CGGGTGGTTTCGCTCTAGTATGTCTCTCGTGTTCTTCCGTTTATGTTGTAGAGGGCTCGTAATACGTCACAGTCTCTCATGTGTTATTACTGAGTTTGTGTCTTTGCCTCGACACGTGGTCTTCTCTTCATGTGTTTTTTTTTTAATGATCCGGCGACCACCTGGATCTACACTAGATCGCTCGTCGGCAGCGTCAGATGTGTATAAGAGACAGCGTTAATGCCGTCTAGATTGCGATTCCAGGCGCTGTCGTTCAGTTCCGCGTAGTCGCGCAACAGGACGAAGAAAGCCGGGACGCCCTGTTGCACCAGCCAGTTACTGGCGTCGCCGTTGACCGGGTCGGTCACTCGGTAATCATAGCCGCTGCCCGTGGCATAGGCGCGGCCAAATCGTTCGCTGTCGCCGAGACTGCCATCGCACTCACCTGGCGTGACCAGGCCATTGCTCGCCCGCGCCTCGTAGAAGATGGCCACCGTCGGGCGGGTGTCGGCGAAGTAGTCGCGCAGGGCCACCGCCTCCGGTTCCGAGAAGGGGGCGATGCCCTCGTTCAACTGGACGCCGGTGGCCGTCGTGCTGGCATCACTCCAGTCGCAGCCGAAGTTGCGGTTTAGATCCACGCCGCGGGCGTTGAGGCGACCGGAGACCTCGCCCGGCGCGAAGGGGCTGTCGGGGTTGGCGTTGGGGATGAAGTGCAGCACCACGCCATCGGGAATGTCGTCGGGGTTCTGCTGGTAGTGGATCATGGCCTGCTCGACGACGGCCACGCCGGCCGGGGCAAAGCCGGCGTGGATGCCGCCGACGAGCGTGACGACGCGCGACCCGTCGCCCAGCGTATAGAGGGGAATGGGCCGCCCACCGGCCGAGAAGCCGATCGTCTCTTCGACGAGCGTCGGCACGGGTACTTCAGCCCGCGGCGTGGGCGTAGGCGTGTCGGCCGGCGCGACCTCGGACGTGACGATCGGCGCGTCGGCGGCCAGCGGGTCGGTACCCTGGGCCACTTCCAGCCCGTCAGCCGCCCCATCACCGTCGCTATCGCCCTGATTGGGGTTTGTGCCGTGGGTGTTGATCTCGTCGAAGTCGGTCAACACGTCTCCGTCACCATCGCGGCTGGTCGGGTCGGTGGCGTAGATGAGTACCTCGTCGCCGTCGCTCAGGCCGTCGGCGTCGCTGTCGGCGCGGTTGGGGTCGGTGCCGCGCGCCGCCTCCTGGTCGTTGCTCAAACCGTCACCGTCGCTGTCGCCGGCCACGACGGCGGTCAGCGCCGCGGCCGTGGCGGTGGCTTGCGCCGCGGCCAGCGCCTTCCCGGCATCGGCGACGGCGGTCAGCGTCGCCGCCGCGCTGTCATTTATGGCGGCTGCTGTGGCGGCTGTGTCGGTGGCGTCGGCGTTCTGCGCGGCCGTCGGCGTCGTGTCGTTGCCGCTCCCGCCCAACAGCGGCCGGAGGATGAAGATGCCGAGCAGCACTATTAGCAGCCCGGCGACGGCCAACGGCCACAGGCGGCGGGCGGGTTGGGGCGCGCTAACGACCGTCGGCGAGACGAGGGCGGTGGCGAACTCCTGCGCCGCCTGGAAGCGGTTGCGCGGCTCCATCTCCATCGCCCGCAAGATGGCCCGGGCCACGGGCGGGCTGAGTTGCGTCGGCGGGGGCAACGTCGCGCCGGCCAGGCGGCTGACGCTTTCCACCGGCGTCTGGCCGGTCAGCAGGGCGTAGAGCGTGGCCCCGGTGGCGTAGATGTCGGAACGGGCGTCGGTCGTGCCCAGCCCATACTGCTCCGGCGGCGAGAAGCCGGGCGTGATCGCCTGCGCGCCGCGCGTCGTCTTGCCCCCGGCCGCGGACTGCTTGGCGATGCCGAAGTCCACCAGCACGGCGCGGTTGTCGGTCGTGATCTTGATGTTGGCCGGCTTGATGTCGCGATGAATGACCGGCTCCGGCCGGCTGTGGAGGTAGTGCAGGGCGGAGGCGATCTGGCCGATGATGGGCACGGCCTCGGCCTCGGTCAGCCGTCCGCGCTGGTCGAGCCACTGCTGCAAGTCCTGGCCGTCGATAAACTCCATCACCAGGTACTGCCCCTGGCCATGCACGGTGAAGTGGTTGGTGACGCGCGGCAGGTTGGGGTGGTTCAGCTGGGCCAGCAACAGCGCCTCGCGCTCGAACTGCTGCTGCGAGACGAGCGACAGGTCAAGGTTCTCCTTCAGCGCCACCGGCACGCGCAAATTCAAATCCCAGGCGCGATAGACCGCGCCCATGCCGCCCTGGCCCAGCAGCGAGACGATGCGGTAGCGATTCTCCAGCACTTGTCCAGTCGATAGCGTCATCGCCTACACCTCACGGCAATCATCCGCAGATTCGGCAGATTCAAGAGTCTGACGCTCTGAGTGAGCCTCTTTAATCTGCCCCATCTGCGCCATCTGCGGATCATTCATCTTCGCCTATAGTAACAGGACAGCATAGACCAGCGCCAACACAGCCACCGTCACCTCCATAGCCACGGCCGCGGCGCTCACCAGGCGGCCGGTGCTCAGTTCGCCCGGCGTCGGCGTCACGGTGACGGCCACGGCGATCTCCTGTTGGCCAACGCGCACCGCCCCCTCGTGGCGGCGCGGCGCGGGCACGATCAATCGGGCGTGGCCGCTATAGAGCCACAGGACGAACCACCATAGCCCATCAACGACGAAACGCGGCCGATAGTTCACCGGCTTGTCCTCGCGACCCAGCGCCAACCGGCCGGTGTGGGCCGTCACCGTCACCCGGTCGCTGCCCCCCATGACCCGCCCCGGCGTTGCCGCCAGCCACGCCGAGCGCGGCTCCCCCACCAGCGCGCCCGACGCCCCGACCCCGCGCCGAGCGCCTGGCTCTTATACACCTCACCGCGCCCCCGCGAC
>CALLZA010000104.1 GCA_937858165.1 uncultured Ardenticatenia bacterium | reverse complement strand
TTTAGGTTCTCATGGTACGTGATCAGTTGTTGATGCCACCTCTGTGTCTCGTTGTACTACATCGTGTTGCTTCTGCGGTCTATAGCGTTGTTTGGATCGTGACCGCTTACACAGGTCTCTCCTACTGTTTTTTTTTTAATGATACGGCGACCACCGAGATCTACACTAGATCGCTCGTCGGCAGCGTCAGATGTGTATAAGAGACAGGCGTCGGCCTGCTGGAAGAGGCGGCGCTCAACGGCGTGCCGGCGCTGATGGTTGACCCCAAGGGCGACCTGACCAACCTGCTGCTCCACTTCCCCGACCTGCTGCCGGCCGACTTCAAGCCGTGGATCAACGCCGACGCCGCCCGCAAGGACGGCAAGACGGAAGACCAGGCCGCGGCCGAGACAGCGGCCATGTGGCAGGCGGGGCTGACCGACTGGGACATCGCCCCGGAGCGCATCAAGGCGCTGGCCGACAGCGTCCGCTTCACCATCTACACCCCCGGCTCGACGGCCGGCGTACCCCTCAGCGTCCTGTCGAAGCTCAGCGCGCCCGACATCCCCTGGCAGGGCAACGAAGAGCTGCTGCAAGAGCAGATCAGCGGCACAGTCACCGCCCTGCTCGGTCTGACCGGCCTGAAGGATATCGACCCGGTGCAGAGCCGCGAGCACATTCTGCTGGCCAACATCATCGCCAACGCCTGGAGCCAGGGACAGAGCCTCGACCTGGGCGAGCTGATCATGCAGATCCAGTCGCCCCCCTTTGCCAAACTGGGCGTGTTCGACGTCAACACCTTTTTCCCGGAGAAGGATCGCACCGGGCTGGCCATGCGGCTGAACAGCATGTTGGCCTCGCCCAGCTTCCAGAACTGGGTGCAGGGCGAGCCGCTCGACGTGGCCGCGCTGCTCTACACGCCCGACGGCCGCCCGCGCCACTCCATCTTCTACATCGCCCACCTGAGCGAAGAGGAGCGCATGTTCTTCGTGACGCTGCTCTACGCCAACATCGAATCGTGGATGCGCGCCCAGAGCGGCACGAGTTCGCTGCGCGCCCTGGTCTACTTCGACGAGATCTTCGGCTACCTGCCGCCCATCGGCAACCCGCCGTCGAAGACCATCATCCTGCGCATGTTGAAGCAGGCCCGCGCCTTCGGCGTCGGCCTGGTGCTGGCGACGCAGAACCCGGTCGACGTGGACTACAAAGGCATGTCCAACATCGGTACCTGGTTCATCGGCAAGCTGGCCACCGACCAGGACAAGGCCCGGCTGCTCGACGGTCTCTCCAGCGCCGACGGCAGCGTCAACGTCAAGGAGCTTGACCGGCTCATCTCCGGCATCGGCAAGCGCGTCTTCCTGTTGCGCAACGTGCATGAGAAGCGACCGCTGCTCTTCCAGACCCGCTGGGCGATGAACTACCTGGCCGGGCCACTGACGCGGACGCAGATTCCAGCGCTCAACGCCCTGAAGGGGGCCGGGCCGGCCGCCGCCGGACCGTGCGGCGCGGCCCCGGGGGCGACGATGGCCGCGCCGCCGCCGGCCGAAGCCCCGTCGCGCCCGGCCACCCCCGGCACGGCCGATGGCGCCGGAACCGTCACCCGGCCGCCCGTGCCCTCCGGCGTGGGCGAGTACTTCCTGCCGGCTAACCTGTCGCTGGACGAGGCCGCCGCCCACGCGCGCGTCTCGCTGCCCGCCGGCGCGCGCGAATCGGGCATCCTCTACCGCCCGGTGCTGCTGGCCCAGGCCGACATCCACCTGGTCAACGCCAAGTACGGCCTGAACACCAATGTCCCCTGGGCGGCGCTGGCCCACGACGCCGCCGGCGTGCGTTGGGACGAGGTCGCCATCCCCCCGCTTGACGACCGCGCCCTCGATCGCGCCCCGCTGCGCGATGCCCGTTTCGCCGGGCTGGCCGCGCCCCTGTCCGACGCCAAGGCGATGCGCGCCCTGGAGACCGCCCTGGTGGACTACATCGTCCGCAGCGGCGGCGTGACCGTGCGCGCCAACGAGAAGCTGAAGGTCTACGCCGGGCCGGACGTGGACGACGCGGCGTTCGAGGAGCTGTGCCGCGACGCGGCCGATGACCAGATGCAGGCCGAGCTGGACAAGGTCAAGGCGCGCTTCGCCGCCAAGCTGAAGGCGGCCGAGGACAAGCTGAAGAAGGAAGAGCGCGAACTGGCCGAGGACCAGGCCGACTACGACGGGCGCAAGCGCGAGGAGTACGCCAAGCACGCCGAGACCCTGCTCGGCTTCCTGGGCGGACGGCGCAAGAGCCTGTCCGGCTCGCTGTCGAAGCGGCGCATGGCCGACAAGGCCAAGGCCGACATCGAGGAGTCGCAGCAGGCCATTGCCGATTTGCAGGAGCAACTGGGTGATCTGCGTGAGGCAATGGAGGCCGACCTGGACACCGTCGAGGCCAAGTGGGCCGAGCTACTGGACGACACCCGCGAACTGCCCGTGGCCCCGCGCAAGACCGACATTCGCCTGCCGCTGTTCGGCGTGGCCTGGCTGCCCCACTACCTGGCCACTGACGCCGCCGGTCGGGCGGTCGAGCTGGCAGCCTACGGGCAGTAAGAAGTCCACAGAGTTCACGGATGACTCGTGCGTCATCCGTGAACTCTGTGGACTCTACTCTTCACACTCGATATCGGGCGTCGTCGCGTCGCCCCAGCGGCGAATGAACTCCTCGCGATAGAGGCGGCCGATGGCCGGGTCGGCGATGGCGATCACGTTCTCGTCGTTGCTGTCGGCGGCGTTGTCGGAGAAGTTCATCGACCCAGTGATAACGACAAAGTCGTCGATGATGACCACTTTGTGGTGGAACGTGCCGGGGTTGCCGTCCTGCCGCACCTCCAGCCCCTCGCAGAACATGGCCGGCATCTCGCTATACTGCGTCTCGCTGGCACGCGTCTCGAAGATGCCCTGCACGATCACCCCCTCGGCCGCCCGTTGGCGCATCATTGCCCCCAGCTCGTCCTCGGTGAACGAGAAGGCCATGAAGCGGATGCTCTCGTTGGCCAGGCTGACCAACTGGATCAGGCTGTCGAACGGCTCATCCTCCGGCGCGAAGCGGATGGTGATGGGCAGCCCAGCGGCGGTCATCACCGTCTGGCCGTTGACGTTCGACGGCGAGCGCGGCCCGAACTGACCGTTCCACATCTCCTCAAACTCGCGGGCATAGACGGCCACGGCCGCCGGCGACAGCAGCACGACAACGTTGTTGTTGTTGCGGAAGACGTCGTTGGTCGTCAGGTTCATCGACCCCGTCCACAGCAGTTGCCCGTCGATGAGGATGAACTTGTTGTGCATGAACGCCGAGCGCAGGTCGTCGCGCACCTCGATGCCCGCCGCCCTGTCTCTTATACACATCTCCGAGCCCACGAGACCGTACTAGATCTCGTATGCCGTCTTCTGCTTGAAAAAAAACAAAAAAAAAAACAAAACAAAAAAAAAACAAAACAAGAACAAAAAAAAAACACAAAGCAATACAACCGTTCAAAAACACAGATAATACACCACTAACAAGAGCTGACAGACATCAGCACAAAAACACTCAAAATACATCAGTACAATAACACGACACTCTCACGGAACAA
>CALLZA010000103.1 GCA_937858165.1 uncultured Ardenticatenia bacterium | reverse complement strand
GTTTTACTCTAAAGGTTAGTTAGGTTGTATTCACGTCTTTGTATATCTTGCAGTGATTTGTGTCGCTTTACATGTGATTTATGTTTTTTTTTTTTTTTTTTTACTTTTTTTTTTTTTTTCAAGCAGAAGACGGCATACGAGATCTAGTACGGTCTCGTGGGCTCGGAGATGTGTATAAGAGACAGTCGCTATTCGGCCGCGATGACCGCTTCAGCGAGATCATCCTCAGCCTGGCCATCTGGAGTTGGCCGGTAGTCTGGCTGCCCGCCGGCGGCAAGACGCCCACGCAACCCTTGTGGGTCGAGGACTACGCCTACTGCCTGCTCAAGACGCTCGAACGCCCCGATCTGGTCAATCGCACCATCACTGTGGCCGGAGCGGAACGGCTCAGCTATCGCGAAGTCATGCGCGCCATTCTCAACGTCACCGAGCGGCAGCGCATCCTCGTGCCGCTGCCGCTCAAGCTGACGCGGCGGTTGGCGTGGCTGTTGCTCAGTTGGTGGCGCTGGCCGCCGGCGGGGCGCTTCTTCATGGATCGCTTCTCCGCGCCGGAGGTGACTGACCTGGACGCGGCGCAACGGCTGTTCGGTCTTCACCCGGCGCGCTTTGGCGAGACGATCACCTACCTGAACCGGCGGGGGATGCGTTGGCGACTGTTCAGGAAGTAAGAGGGGCAGGACGGGGATTTCTCAGAGATAACAAGCGCGGGCGATTGCTATATACTGTGGGGTGGAACTTTATTGTGCCAGGCTCGCTCCTTCGCGGGCCGATTAATCCCCTAGGAGGTAGGGCGTCATGAGATTCTTGGTTCGACTTCTGGTTACTGCTGTCGCTATGGGTCTGACGTTTTTGCTTGTAGACCTATGTTGGGATGGGCAAATCCTGCCGCTGATAATCATTGCGCTGATCTTTGGTCTGGTCAATGCCCTCATCCGGCCGCTGCTCCTCATCCTCACCTGTCCCCTCATCATCCTGACGTTGGGCCTGGGTATTTTTGTGATCAACGTGCTGATGCTCTGGCTCACCATCTGGCTGGCCAATCGGATGGGCTTTGGCTTCACCTGCGTGCCCGATTTCTTCTGGAACCTGATCCTCGGGGCGATCGTGCTCAGTATCGCCAGTTGGGGCGTTAGTCTGTTGGTTCCCGATGAAGGGGAGAAAGGCCACGCGGCCCGTTAACTCTTAACGCCGTTGGAGGGCGAAGACGGCTGTCTTCGCCCTCAGATTCGGCCACGCGCCCACAACGCGCGCGCCGGCGAGGTAAACGGCCTTGTCGACGTTCATGTTCTGCTGCCGGCAAAATGTGGCGAAGTCGGCCGCGGTTAGCGCTTGCCAGCGCAGGGTGTCGTGCCACGGTTGCGGTAGGTCGGGCGCAGTGGGGATGCGGCCGCGGGCCAGCAACTCCAGCCGGCAGCGCCAGTAGCCCCAGTTGGGGAAGCTAACAATGGCCCGGCGGCCGACGCGCAGCATCTCGCCCAGCACCCAGGTCGGATCGTCGAGGTACTGCAACGTCTGGGCCAGGATGACGCAGTCGAAGCTGCCGTCGGGATAGTCGGCCAGCCCCTCTTTTAAGTTGCCCTGGCGCACGCTGAGGCCGCGCCGCACACAGGCCAGCACCCCCGCCTCGCTTAGTTCGATGCCCCGACCGCGCGCCCCCTTCTCGCGCCGCAGATAGTCAAGCAGCGCGCCGTCGCCGCAGCCCAAATCAAGGGCAGTGGCTCCGTCGGGCACAAGCCCGGCAACGGCGAGGAGGTCGGGGCGAAGCGTCACGGCCCGGCGATCCCTTCTTCCTCCGAAAGCCGGTTGAGAAAGCCGGCCAGCAGGCGGGTCATGGTATCCACTTCCAGCAGGAAGGCGTCGTGGCCCCAGGTGCTTTCGATGTCGAGATAGGTCACGTCTGCTCCTACGGCATGGAGGGCGCGCACCAGCTCCTTGCTGTGGTACGACGGGTAGAGCCAGTCGCTGGTGAAGCTGACGACGAGATACTTGACCGCCGCGGCCTCAACGAAGGCGGCGGCCAGCGAGCCGGTCGGCTGGCTCAAGTCGAAGTAGTCCATCGCCTTGGTGATGTAGAGGTAGCTGTTGGCGTCGAAGCGGCGGGTGAAGGCATTGCCGTTGTACTTCAGGTAGCTCTCCACGGCAAACTCGGTTTGGAACTCATAGCCGTACTGCTCGCGCGTTTGCAGGCGGCGGCCGAACTTCTGCTGCATAGAGGCGTCGCTGAGATAGGTGATGTGGCCGACCATGCGGGCCACGGCCAGCCCGGCGTCGGGACGCTTGCCGTTGGCGTAGTACTCACCGTTGTTCCAGGCCGGGTCGGCGTAGATGGCCTGGCGGCCGACCTCGCTAAAGGCGATCAACATCGGACTGTGGCGGGCGGTCGTGGCCAGGGGGATGGCCGCGCGCAGCCGTTGCGGGTAGTGGGCCGCCCACTCCAGCACCTGCATCCCGCCCATCGAACCGCCGGCGGCGCACAGCAGCCGATCGATGCCCAGATGGTCGAGCAGGTGGGTCTGCGCCCGCACCATGTCGGCGATGGTGACGACGGGGAAGCGCAGGCCATAGGGCGCGCCGGTGGCCGGGTCGGTGCTGGCCGGGCCGCTGCTGCCGTAGCAACTGCCCAGCACGTTGCTACAGATGACGAAGTAGCGCTCGGTGTCGAACGCCTTGCCGGGGCCGATACAGTCGTCCCACCAGCCGGGGTGGGGGTCGTCGGCTGCGTGGCGGCCGGCGGCGTGGGCGCTGCCGCTCAGGGCGTGGAGGATGAGAATGGCGTTGCTGCGGTCGGCGTTCAGGCGGCCGTAGGTCTCGTAGGCCAGCGTGACCGGCCCCAGCGTCGCGCCGCTCTCCAGTTGGAACGACTCGTCCTGGGCAAAGGTGAACGTCTGTGGCGTGATGAGTTGCATACCAATCAGGAATTAGGAATTAGGAATTAGGAATTCAGATCGCTCTTCGTTCCTAATTCGTAATTCCTAATTCGTAATTCCTAATTGCTTAACGCTTGGTCGAGGTCCCAGAGGATGTCCTCGATGTCCTCCAGCCCCACACTGAGACGCACGAAGTCGGGCGTGACGCCGGCGGTCAGCATCTCCTCACCGGTCAGTTGGCTGTGGGTGGTGCTGGACGGGTGGATGGCCAGGCTGCGGGCGTCGCCGACGTTGGCCAGATGGCTGAATAGCTGGAGCTTGTCAATGAACGCCTGCCCGGCTTCGCGCCCGCCCTCGATGCCGAAGCCCAGGATGGCCCCTGGCCCCTTGGGCAGAATCTTCTTGGCCCGCTCGTGGTCGGCGTGGCTAGGCAGACCGGGGTAGCAGACCCAGTTGACGCGCGGGTGGTTTTCCAGAAAGTCGGCCACGCGCTGGGCGTTGGCGACGTGGCGCTCCATGCGCAGGCTGAGCGTCTCGATGCCTGTCTCTTATACACATCTGACGCTGCCGACGAGCGATCTAGTGTAGATCTCGGTGGTCGCCGTATCATTAAAAAAAAAACCAGAATCAAAGAGAAAGACGACGAGGCGTGAGCAACCATCTCACTACAAGACATGACAAAGAAACGACACAAGCGAAGTAGGAGCAAAG
>CALLZA010000102.1 GCA_937858165.1 uncultured Ardenticatenia bacterium | reverse complement strand
CCGTGGTCTCCTCCCCCTGCCGCCCCGCCCCGCCCAGTGCCCCCGTCCGTGCGTGGCCCCGACCGTGGGCGAACCGGGGGCGCTCGGGCCTTCCCCCGGCGCCGGGGCGGCGTGGACGCCGGCCATGCTGGCCGTGGTTGGCGACGCGGCCGCCCGCCAACCTCTCATCGAGGCCGGCCGTGCGCAGGTCGGGCGCTTCACCTGGGGTCGGGCGGCGCGGCAACTGGCGGCGCTCTATGAGCGATTACTCGCTAGACCGTAGGGCGATTCTCCAGGATTACCCCGTCTTCCAGGCGCAGAGCGGGCGATTCTGGAGAATGGCCCTATGGTAGTTACTTGCGTAACTAGGACTGAATACCTATAATGCCCCTATCGACCCGCCAAGCGCCGGGTCGGTGCGCGAACTTACCGGAAGTACCCACAACCTGTAGCGGATTGCGCCCGCGTCCCTCGGCAATAGACCGATGGGAGCAGGTCTGTTCGCGTTTATTGGGCGTGGCCGGAGAGGTGAAGTCCATGAGCGGCACGAGCGTGCCGGCGCGGGAGCGCGCCGAGAACATAACCAATCCCTACGTGGTTGGCCGCCCGCTGACCGGCGCGTCGGCGTCGCTCTACGTCGGCCGCGAAGACGTCTTTGCCTGGCTGGCCGAGAATCTCGACGTTGTCGGGCCGCCCAACGCCCTGCTGCTCTACGGCGAGCGGCGCATCGGCAAGACCTCGACCCTCTATCAGCTCGTCGAGGGGCCGCGCGGCCGGCCGCTGCGCGAGGGGGCGGCACGACGCCTCTGGCCGGCCTACGTCGATTTGCAGCGGCTGGCCGGTTGCCACACCGACGAGTGGCTGCGGCGGCTGGCGCGCGACATCTACCGCCAGGTAGCTCACCACCGCCCGAGCCGGGCCATGCCCAGGAGCCTGGCCGGCGAAGACTCGGCCTACGCTGCCTTCGACCGGGCGCTCGACCATCTGGAGCAGCACTTGCCCGCCGGTGACCTCATCCTGCTGGCCGTCGATGAGCTGGAGCAACTGCGCGCCGGCATCGACGCGGGCGCGCTTGACCCGGCCGTCGCCCCCTTTCTTCGCTCGCAGGCGCAACACCGGTCGCGGCTGGCCCTCGTCTTCAGCGGCAGCTATGGCCTGCTCGATGACAGTTGGCGGCCGCTCATCGACCTGACCGCCCGCTATGAACTGCGCCCACTCGACTTTGAGGCCGTAGCCGCCCTCATCCGCGCTCCTTTGGCCGGTGAATTGAGCTATGACGACGCCGCCGTCGAGCAGATCTGGCAACAGACCGGGGGGCGGCCGTTTCCAATCCAGGCCATCTGCCACCGTCTGGTCAGCATGCGCAATCGCCAGGGGCGGCGCGAGCCGATTGACGGCGACGAGGTTCTGGCGGTGCTGGCGGAGATGGCCGGCGGCGGCAATGAGATGGTCGGCAACGGGTTGGGGCGTGCCCAGGCTGCCGGGGCGCTGTCGCTCGGGAGCGCGCCGTGAGGCTGCCCTACGTCGTCGGCCCGCCGGTCAAGCTGCCGACCGACTTCTTCGGCCGCGCCGCCCAGACGCGGCAGTTCTTCGACACGCTGGCCGGGCCACAGGTGCAGTGTGTCAGCGTGCTGGGTTTGCGGCGAGCGGGCAAGACGTCGTTTCTGCAGCACGTTGCCCATCCACAGGTGATGGCCGGCTTCCTGAGCGACGCCGACCGCTACGCCATGATCTACGTTGACGTCTCGGCCTGCCCCACACCGGGCGACTTCTACGGCCGAGTGGCCCGCCGGCTGACCGGCCTGCTCTCCTCCCGCGCCGCCCACGACGCGCCGGCCGCGGCCGACGTCTACACCGTCGAGACGCTGCTCTACGAGCTGGCCGACCGGCGTGTTGTGCTGCTGCTGGACGAGTTCGACCAGTTGCGCGCCGCGGCTTTTGGCGGCGACTTTATGACCGAGTTGCGCGCTCTGGCCGGGGTGTGGGAGTATGAGCTGGGCTACGTGACCGCTTCCTACTGGGACCTGTTTCGCTTGGGCAACTTCGTCGGGCTGCCGGTCACGTCGCCGTTCTACAACATCTTCCACCCGACGCCGATCTTCCTCTCCGGCCTTAGCCCAGCCGAGCTGGATGAGTTGGTGCGCGTACCGGCGCGGCGGGTGGGTATTGCCGCCGATGAGGCCGACGTGGCCGCCGTGCGGGCTATCGCCGGGTCGCTGCCGTTCTTCGTCCAGGCCACGGCCGCCATTTGGCTGAGCGGCAAACTGGACGACCGGCCAATCGACGCCCGCGCGGTGACGCAGCGGCTGGTGTCGGAGATGGGGCCTTACTTCGAGCAGTGGTGGCGCAATTTCAGCGACGTGGAGCGCGACGCGCTGCTGGCCGTGGCCCAGGAGAAGCCGCTCGAACGCCTGCCCTATAGCGAGGCGGAGATCGATGCAGCCCTGGTGCGCCTGCGCCACTACGGCGTCATCGTCGCCACCAGCGGCCGGCCGTGGGTTGATGGATCACTGCTGAAGAGTTGGTTAGTGACTAGTCACTAGTAACTAGTCACTAACCACTAATTCCTCTCCAGTGCCACCACACCATCACCATCGCCAACGTATCCAGCTTGCAGTACTGCCGCAGCAGTTGTCGCCAGCGCTCGACCTCCAGCGTGGCCCCGGCGGCGGCGCGCTCCATCATGCTGTAGTAGGCCAGGATGGCCCCCGTGCCGTCGGCCACCGACAGCGACCGCGCGCCTACTTGCAGCGGCGGCAGGGCGGCGTAGGGGCTGGCTAGCCCGCCGTCGGCCATCGGCTGGACGTACTGCGGCAGGCGGGCGCGCACCGTCGCGTCGCTCTGCCCGACGGCGTCGGCCACGACCTTAAGCGACGTGGAGCCGCCCATACGCGGGTGGAAGTAGTGCTTCAGCGTCAGGCGACACATGTCCACCAGTCGACCGCCGGTCAGGAAGCGGTCCAGCCAGTCGTAGATCTCGGAGTCCGTCTCGCCCCGGTCGGCCATCTGGCGCTGAATGGGGCGCAGGACGGTCGCCTCGTGGCTGCTCCAGACGAAGACCGGGCCGTGGTCGCCCAGTTGCCGCCGCAGGGCGGCGGCAAAGGCGGTGTTGGGGAAGGTGTCGCTGGTCTGAATCCACTCGCTATGGCGTGGTGGCGCGTCGGGCGCATCGATGGTCTGGCAGCACCACTGGAAGGCGAGGGTCTCGAACGGCCGCAGCCCCCGGTAGCGCGGCACGGCCGGGGCGCACGTCTCGAAATCGACGAAGAAGTGCGGATAGGGCAGCGCGGCCAGCGTCGCGGGTAGAACCTCATCGATCCACTCCCGATTTTCGCGCATCCCGGCCAGTTGCCGCAGTTGGCGTTGGGCCACCTCGCCGAGCTTGCCGTCGCTCTTGCGGATCCGCCGCTCCGGGACTGTCTCTTATACACATCTGACGCTGCCGACGAGCGATCTAGTGTAGATCTCGGTGGTCCCCGTATCATTAAAAAAAAAAAAGGCAGTGTAACAGGTAGCGGTGATGGCAGTAGACATCACACATACACAAGAAGTTGAACAGCAGGACAACTTCTACAGAACAGCTGTTACAGTCCTCACTAGCG
>CALLZA010000101.1 GCA_937858165.1 uncultured Ardenticatenia bacterium | reverse complement strand
CACGCAGCCCCGTGCGCTCCCCCCCGCCCCCCCCCCGGCCCGGGGCGCGCCCAGCGCCAAAGGCCGACATCTCCCCCGTCCCCCGCGCCGCCCCCCCGGCGGAGCAAAAGCTGCGCAATCCCACCCCCGCCGCCTGGCCCGACCACGCCCTCATCGGCGAGGAGTACGGCCACCAGCCCGGCCGCAGCGACAGCGGCTACACCTGGATCATCGACCCCATCGACGGCACGAAGTCGTTTATCAGTGGCGTGCCGTTCTACGCCGTGCTGCTGGCGCTGGTGAAGGACGAACAGCCCCTGCTGGGGGTGATGAACTTTCCGGCGCTGAACGAGATGGTCTATGCCCGGCGCGGTGGCGGCTGCTTCTGGAACGGCCGCCCGGCGCGCGTCTCGGCCGTCTCGCGCCTGGCCGACGCCGTGCTGCTGGCCAGCGACCTGGACACCTTCGCCCGCTTCAACCGGCAAGATGCCTTCCAGCGGCTCATCGACGCCACCTACTTCCAGCGCACCTGGGGCGATGCCTACGGCTACGCCCTCGTCGCCACCGGCCGGGCGGAGATCATGCTCGACCCAGTCATGGCTGTCTGGGACTGTGGCCCGCTGCAAGTCATCCTGGAAGAGGCCGGCGGCACGTTCACCGACTGGCGCGGCACGCCGACCATCTTCGGCGGCGAAGCCCTGGCCACCAACGGGGCGCTGTTCGAGTCGGTCATGGAACTGATCCGGTAGGTTCCAGGCTCCAGGAGCAGGGTAGAGCGCGCTTCCCTGCCCCCTGGAACCTGGCCCCTTCTTCTTGGCGTTGGCGGCGCGGCGGGCTGTGCTACAATGGGCGACTGACATTATGGAGCAAACCTCCGATAGTGCGCCGTCGTCCGACGCCGAGCGGCGGCACAGCCCGCGACAATCCACCTCTCGCCCACCCGGCCCCGCCGCGACCCCTGCGACGGACGCGCACCTTGGCAACCGGCTGCGCGACGTTTCGTGGCGCGCGGTCGCCCGCGAGGCGGCCTGCGTCGCTCTGCTGGCCCTGGTTGCGGTCGTCTTCTTCTGGCCGGTGGTCAGCGGCCGGGCGTGGCTGCCGCGCGGCGGGGGCGACTCGGTGTCGTTCCTCTTCCCGATGTACCGCTTCGCCGCCGACAGCCTTCACGACGGCGTCATCCCCTTCTGGAACCCGCATCAGTACGCCGGCGCGCCCTTCCTGGCTGATAACCAGTCGGGTCTCTTCTACCCATTCAACCTGCTGCTCTTCCTACTCCGGCCCGGCTTCGGTTACGGCGGCATCGAGGCGCTGGTCGTCTGGCACTTCTTCTTGGCCGGGGTGGCCATGTACACCTGTCTGCGTCTGCTGCGCCCGGAGATTCCGCTCGGCCGACCGGCGGCGCTGCTCGGCGCGCTGGCGTTCATGCTGTCCGACGTCTTCATCACCCACATCGGCAACCTGAACCTGATCGCCGTCGCCGCCTGGCTGCCCCTGGCCTTTCTGGGAGTTCATCGGGCCATCTTCGCCCCGCGGCCGCTGGGACGAGTGGGCTGGGCGGCGTTCGGTGGGGCGGCGCTGGGCATGGCGACGCTGGCAGGGCATGGGCAGATGACCTTCCTCTCGGCCGTCTTCCTGGGCAGCTACGCGCTCTATCAGACCGTGGCCGCGCGCAAGGGTTGGGCACTGCCGCTGCTGGCCCTGCTGGGCGCGGTGGCTGTGGCCCTGGCCGCGGTCAGCCTGTTCCCGGCCGCGGGAACGCTCAGTCAGACGCTGCGCGCCGAGTTCGACTACGCCCGTAGCACCAACTATGCCCTGCCGCCGCGGGCGCTGCTGGGCCTCTTTGCGCCCGATTTCTATGGTCGGGGCGCGGCCTTCTGGGGGGATTGGCTGCGCGTCGAGGTCGGCTACGTGGGCGTGCTGACGTGGTTCCTGGCCGCGGCGGCCGTCGTGCTGCGCCCCCGTCGCCAGACGCTCTTTTTCGTCCTGGCCGGGCTGCTCTTTCTGCTGCTGGCCGTCGGCCCGGCTACGCCGCTTTACCCGGCGCTGGCCCGCCTGCTGCCGGTCATCCCGTTCCAGGTTCCGGCGCGCTTCGTGCTGCTGTCCGGCTTTTGCCTGGCGGTACTGGCGGCGCTGGGGCTGGAGGCGCTGGGGCACCCTGCCGCCTGGTCGGCGGGGCGGGCGCGCGCCCTGCTCGGCGGCACGGCCGTCGCGGCCCTGGCCGTGGCCGCCGCGCTGCTCTTGGCGCGGGCGCGGCTGGCCCCATCCCAGCCAGAGCACGTGGCCCAGATGACCCGCGCGATGCTGGTCTTCGGCGGGCTGGCCGTCGCCGGCTGGCTGCTGCTGGCGAGCGGGTTGAGCCGGCGGCTGCCGGCCGGGGCCGTGGCGGTGCTGGCTCTGGCCCTGCTCTTCGCTGACCTCTACGGCCTGGGCCACACCGTCGAGATCGAGTGGAACGACCCCACGCCCGGTTTCGCCGCCGGCACGCCCGGGCTGGCCTTCCTGCACGCCGATCCCGGCCTGCACCGTCTCGACATCGCCACCGGCGCGTGGCAGCCCAACATGCCGATGATCGAGCGCCTCTACGCCGCGCGCGGTGTCTATAACCCGCTGGAACTGGCCAACTACAACGTCTACATGGGCGCGGTCGGCTTTCGCGGCTCGCCGCAGTATAACGTCCTGGGCATCAAGTACGTCATCGGCGGCAAGAAGGAGCCGCCCGGCGACACAACGTTCCTCATCCCCGTCTTCGACGCCGATCCGAACGTGACCATCTACCTCAACACCCTGGCCCTGCCGCGAGCGATGGTGCTGTTCAACAGCAAGGTCGTGGCCGACCACGACGCCGCCTTCGCCGCCACCCACAACGCCACATTCGACCCGGCGCGCGTCGTGGTGCTGGAGAGTGGTCGCGCCCTGAGGCAGGAGCCGGGCCAGGCGACGCTCGAGGTCATCCGCTACGAGCCGAACGAGGTCGCCTTCACCGTCACGACCGACCGACCGGCCTACTTCTTCCTGAGCGACACCTACCATCCCGACTGGCAGGCAACGGTCGACGGCCGGCCGACGACAATCACCGTCGCCAACTACGCCTTCCGCGGCATCTACGTCGACCAGGGTCGCCACGAAATCGCCATGCGCTTCGTCCCGTCGGGCTGGGTTGCCGGCGTGGCGACCACGGCCGCGGCGCTTATTTTTCTGTTTATCCTGGCTATCATCATCGTCAGGAGCAAGGGGCGTGTCGGCCTGCGTTAGCCGGTCGACCGCGCTCGATTCATCGGAGGAGAGAACATGAAGCAAGAGAGATTGTACGCCGGACGAACCCTCATGCGCCGCGCGGCGCTGGGCTTCGTCGCAGGCTGTGGGCTGCTGTTGCTGGCGGCCTGCGGCAGCGGCGGCCAGGAAGCGACGGCCACGCCGACCGTCGCGCCGGCCGAAGCGACATTGGCCCCGGCCGATAGCGAGCCGACCCGCGGCCAGGCGGTTGTCGATAGCATCGACGTGCTCATCATGGAGTCGTTCCCGGTCCAGGTGAGTGTGACCGCCCAGGGCAATCTGCCCGACGGCTGTACCCAGATTGACGAGGTTATCACCCAGCAGACGGGCACCACCTTCCGCGTAGCCATCACTACCCTGCGGCAGCCATCGGCCGTCTGTACGCTGGCCCTCGTGCCCTTTGAGGAAACGATTCCGCTTGACGTGGAAGGGCTGCCCGCCGGAACGTATGAGGTGTCGGTTAATGGCGTCAGCGACTCGTTCACGCTGGACGTGGATAACGTTCTGGCAGAAGAGACGCCGACGACGGGCGCGGGCGCGGGCACGGGCGAGCCGCCGGGCATCAGCGGCTTCGTCTGGCACGACCTCTGCGCCCAGACCGGGGCGACGGTCGACCCGGCGGTCACCCCGGCCGAAGGGTGCATTGCGGCCGCCGATGGGGCGACGCTCCAGGCCAACGGCGTCCGCGACACGGGCGAACCGGGCATCCCCGGTGTCCAGATCAGCCTCTTCGCCGGCGACTGCACCACGGCCACGCCCGGCGACGAGGTTACGACGACGACGGATGAGTCGGGCGCGTTCCGCTTCGAGGAGATTAGCGCCGACACGTACTGCGTCTTCCTGGACACGACCACCGCGGCCAACGTCGCCGCGCTCGAAGAGGGCACCATCACCTTCCCAGTCAACAACGGCGTGCCCACCAACAGTATCACCGTGACGCTGGCTGAGGGCGCGGGCCTGGCCGATGTCGACTTCGGCTTCGACTTCCGCTTCCTGCCCGTGGCCGCCGCCGCGAGCGATTGCACCAACAGCTTTGAGTTCCTGCTCGACCTGACCGTGCCCGACGACACCGTCTTCCCGCCCGGCGCGGAGTTCGAAGCGGGCTGGCGGCTGCGCAACAACGGCACTTGCCCGTGGGACGGCTACGCCGTGGCCTTCGTCAACGGCGATCCGATGGGCATCACCGGCACCGTGCCCATCGAGGACACTGTGGCCCCCGGCCAGTCGGCCGACGTGGTCATCACCCTGACCGCCCCGACGGCGGAGGGCACCTACCGCAGCAACTGGCAGTTGGCCGACACCGAGGGGGCCGTCTTCGGCATCAACGGCCAGGCCGAAGACGCATTCTGGGTGCAGATCGTCGTCGAGGAAGGGGCCGAGGCGGCCGGCCCGCCCGCGCCCGGCTCGGCGTCCATCAGCGGCGTGGTCTGGGAAGACCTTTGTGTGGTGACCAACGGCACAGCTTCGCGCGGCTGCGTGGAGACGGAGGAAGGCAGCGGCTTCTTCCGCGGCAACGGCACATTCGACACGAACGAGGTATCGCTGCCCGGCATCACCGTTGTGCTGGGCCAGGGCGCGTGTCCGCCGGGGGGAATCATTGCCGTGGCCGACCGCCTGGCGACGGCCACCACCGACGACAACGGCCTCTATACCTTCACGGGGCTTGACGCCGACATCTACTGCGTCTCCATCGACGCCCTCAGCCCGGAGAACGTCGACCTGCTCATCCCCGGCAACTGGACGTGGCCCGCGCCGGGCACCGGCCGGCAGGGCATTCGCCTGGCCGGCGGCGAGGTGCGCGAGGCGGTCGACTTCGGCTGGGAGTTCCAGGAGTAGCGATCTCAGAGCGCGGGGGGCAGGCTCCATCGCCTTGCCCCCGCGCTCTGTAAGCGACATCGTAAGCGATGCAGCCTACGATGGCCGTGGTGGGAATTTTCCGTCGGAGTTAGAAGTTTTGATGACAACCGAGCCAACCCCATGGCGTGGATTCCGCGCCATCGACAAACTGATCTTTGTCCTCTTGCCGCTGGCAGCCGTGGCCATCGTCGTTTTGCCGCTGCTCGATCAGGTATTTCTGCGCCGTCTGGCACGGCTGACGGGCAACACAGGTCTGGTCAGTTGGCTGGCGAGCGGCGGTACGTTGATTGTCGGCGCGGGCGTGTTGCTGCTGCTGGCCGTCTACGTCCTGTGGCGGCGGCAGACCTTGGTCGGCAACAAGGCGCTGTGGTTCAGCAGCGGTTGCCCGGCGTGCGGTGAGCGCGAGCTGGTGCGCGTTTCGCGCCACTTCGGCGACCGCTTCTATAACCTGGCCGCCGTGCCGGCCTATCGC
>CALLZA010000100.1 GCA_937858165.1 uncultured Ardenticatenia bacterium | reverse complement strand
TAGTCGAGTGGATAACATGTCTGATGGATCTCTGTCTCATAGTCATGACATCTCGGTGTTATATCTTTTATTGCATGATGCTATACGGGTGCATGGATGCTGAGGTGTTTTTTTTTTTCAAGCAGAAGACGGCATACGAGATCTAGTACGGTCTCGTGGGCTCGGAGATGTGTATAAGAGACAGCCTCCAGGTAGAGAGTGATGACCCGCGTGTGGTCGTCGGCGGCCACGGCCGACAGCACATCCGTCTCGCGCACGTCGATCTGGTTGCCCAGGCTGACCAGATGGGACAGCCCAAACCCCTGGCCGCGCGCCCAGTCGATGACCGCGGCGCAGATGGCCCCGGAGTGGGAGATGAAGGCCACGTCGCCGGGGGTGGGGCCAGGTGGCGGCAGGAAGGTCGTGTCCAGCGGGCGGTGAGTGTCGAGCAGGCCGACGCAGTTGGGGCCGATGAGGCGCATGTCGTGGTCGCGGGCCACGCGCAGGCACTCATCCTCCAGCGCCGCGCCGGCCGGGCCGGTCTCGCGGAAGCCGCCGCTGACGATGATGGCGGCGCGAATGCCGGGGGGGCCGACGTGGGCGGGGGTGTCGGGCATGGCGGGCGCGGGCACGAGGAGCACCGCCGGGTCAACCGGGTCGGGGACGTCGGCGAGGGCGGCGTAGACCGGCCGCTCCAGCAGCCGGCCGCCGCGCGGGTTGACGAAGTGGATGGCGCCGGTGTAGCCGCTCTGGGCCAGGTTGCGGGCCACGCCGAAGCCGAGCTTGGTCGGCGCGGCCGAAGCGCCGACGATGACGATGCCGGCGGGATCAAAGAACGGGCGGAGGGTGGGTTCGATTTGGCTCACAACCCTATTGTAAGCCCGTAGGCGGGGTTTCTCCAATGATAGCGGCCGAATGTGGCATTCGTAATGGTCATTGGGTGAGCTTGATCACTGCTTGGCTGGCCGTCGCGCGGATTATACTTCGGGGAAAGGGTTGCCGTGGCCGGCTCGGCTGCCCCGGACGAAGGGAGTCATATGAAATCAATCAAGCGTATTGCGTTAGTACTGGTACTGCTCTGGCTGGCTTTCGCGGCCGGCCCGGCCGCTCGCCCGGCGAGCGCCCAATCGGGTGAATCGCCGGAGCCTGTCGTCCACGCGCTGATGTTCTGGATGGACACCTGCGGCCACTGTCACTACGTGCTGGAGTCGGTGTTGCCGCCGCTCCAGGAGCAGTACGGTGCGCAGTTGGACATCACCCTGATCGAGATCGCCTCGCGCGAGGATGCCGACCGGATGCTGGCCGTGGCCGCGGAGTTGGGCCTGCCGCCCGGTGGGGTGGGTGTGCCCTTTCTGGTCATCGGCGAGCGCTACCTGATTGGCTCCGATCAGGTTGAGGCCGAGTTGCCGGGGCTGATCGAGGCCCATCTGGCCGCGGGGGGCGTCGAACTGCCGTCGTTGCCGACGCTGGAGGGACTCGTACCCGCGGCCGAACCAGCGGTTTTGCCGCCCGCGCCTGCACCGGAGGCCACCGCCGCCGCGCCGGAAGCGGTTGTTGCTGCGCCCGAAGCGCGCGCCGTGGATGGGGCGGGCGTGGCCCTGGTGGTGCTTCTGGCGATGATCCTGGTGCTGGCGGCGGCCGCGGGCGGGCTGTGGCTGGCGCGTGCCGGGCGCATTCAGTCAACGCCGGCCGCCCGGCTGTGGCTGGCTGTGCCCATCCTGTCGGTCCTCGGCCTAGGCGTTGCGGCATACCTGGCTTATGTGGAAACGCAGGCGGCTTCGGCGGTGTGCGGCCCTGTGGGCGACTGCAACGCCGTCCAATCCAGCAGCTACGCCCGTGTCCTGGGCGTGCCCATCGGCCTCATTGGCGTTGCCGGTTACGTGGCCATCCTGGCCGTGTGGGCCTGGGCGCGGCGGTCGGCGTCGGCGCTGCCGGTTGTGCTGCTGGTGCTCATGACCGGTTTCGGCGTGGCCTTCTCCATCTATCTGACTTATTTGGAGCTGTTTGTCATTCGTGCCGTCTGTATGTGGTGTGTCACCTCGGCCGTCGTCATGACGCTGCTGCTGCTGGTGAGCGTCTGGCTGGCGGTTGGCGCGGCGACGCAGCCCCGGCCGCGGGCGGCCATGGCCCGCTAGGCGCGTCCCCGCGCTGTGCCGTGGCCCGGCCGCCGCGACTGTCGCGGCCAAGCGGATTGTCATGCGTTTGAGGTGACATTTGTCACTGTCGGCCATTGGTGGCGCGATCTATAATTCAACAGACATTGAATTAATCCGGCGGACGCCCGCCGGGGGAGCACCGCGAATGGGCAACACCCTGACGTTTAGCGTAGACAAGTTCACCTTCACCGTCCCGACCGACCGCCAGTACCACCCCGACGGACTGTGGGTTCAGGCGCGCGACGGCCGGCTGGCCATCGGCCTCACCGACTACCGCCAACAGAACAGTGGCGACGTGGCCTTTGCCGAGATGGCCGAGCCGGGGACGGTTGTGGCCGCGGGCGAGCGCCTCGGCAACGTGGAGACGATCAAGGTCGATATCGAATTGGCGTCGCCCGTTTCCGGCACCGTGATCAAAGTCAATGAGAAGCTGGAACTGGAAGCGGAGATTATCAATCAGGACCCGTATGGCGAGGGCTGGCTGGTGGTAATCGAGCCGGCGGCAGGAGAGGGCGCAACGCTGCTCAGCCCCGAGGCGTACTACGAACACAGCCACGCCCAGGCGCTGGAGGAGATCGGCAAGTCATGAGCGACGCGAAGAAGATCGTCATTGTGCCGTGCAGCGGCATCGGCAAGACCTACGGCACGGTCAGCCGCGAGGCGGCCTACGATGTCGTCGAAGAGTTGCGCCCGGATGAGTCGCAACTGGTGGCCCTCTCCATGCTGGTCATGGGCGATGAGGGCGCGCGAGCGGCCGTAGACGGCAGCCAGGCGATCACCATCGACGGCTGCAAGCTGGCCTGCGCCAGCAAGATGGTGCGCGAGAGCGGCGGCACCGTGGCCAGGGAGCACGCTGTGCTGGACGCCTATCGCCGTCATAAGGCGTTTAAGCCGGCCGGTATCGCCGAGCTGAACGAGGGTGGGATTCAACTGGCCCACGCCCTGGCCGACGAAATCGCGATCGAGATTGACGAGCTACTGCAGAAAGAGCGTGTTGCGGCGGCCGAGGAGGCGAACCATGCCTGAGTTACCCCAGAAGAAGGTCGGCATCATCGCCTGTTCGGGCGAGGAGATGGCCGAAGGCACGGTGACCCGGCTGGCCGCGCTTAAGGCTGTCTCTTATACACATCTCCGAGCCCACGAGACCGTACTAGATCTCGTATGCCGCCTTCTGCTTGAAAAAAAATAAGCCTCGAGGTACAGGGTCGGTTTCCACTACGTCCTAAGTGGCGTCCGCGCATGTGTCGCATGTTGGTCCGACTACATAGCACCAGGGTGGCGATCGGTGACTGGCGAGACTAGACTGTCAGAACACACGGTAATAG
>CALLZA010000099.1 GCA_937858165.1 uncultured Ardenticatenia bacterium | reverse complement strand
TAGTAGTTATTCGTGTTAGTCTGTGGTTCGTGTTCCGCTGGTGCGTACTACTGCTCTCTGTACCTCTGGCGTGTCGGTTGTGATGGTGGTGCGCACAGAGACGTGGTGTTTTGTTTTTTTTCAAGCAGAAGACGGCATACGAGATCTAGTACGGTCTCGTGGGCTCGGAGATGTGTATAAGAGACAGGTCATCAAGCGTGCTGCGTTCTACGCCCGACAGCAGGTGCAGCGCAGCGCCACTGAGCGCGACAAACTGGGCCGCAAGCTGGCCTACGCCGCCGGTGGCCCGACCGGTATCGACGGCCTGCGTCCCGACGGGCCGTCTGCGCCCCTGCCGCCTTACTACCGGCCGCCGGTTCCGGTGCGCTACCCTGAATACACGCCCGGCGTTCAGGTCGAGCCGGAGGAGGTCGAGCACGCCGCTCCGCCGTCGACGCCGGCCGCGCTACTGAGCATTAGCGATGCCGACCTGGCCCCCCCAAGCGCGCCGGCTACCCAGCCGCCGCTGCGTATCGATGCTTCACAACTGGAGCCGCCGGCCCGGCCGACGCCGCAGCCGGCCGCGCCCCCGGCCCACGTTGTGTTGCCCAACGCCACCACCGCGACCAACACCGCCGGCGCGACCACGGCGGCACGTCGGAAGATGCGCCGCGGCCGCGCGCCGATGGCAATAACCAAGCTGCGCATCGTCGTCCAGGAGCACCCCGACGGGCCGGGCCTCTACGGGCTGCAAGTGCGCGTCAGCTCGCGCGGCATTCGCCGCTACGTGGCCGGGACCACCAACCAGGCCGGCGAGTTTCTATGCGAACTGCCGGTTCAGGCTGACATGGGGCTGACCTATGACGTGGACGTGACCTGGCCGCGCGACTTCGGCGGCGAGGTGGAGCGTAAGTCGATCACCGTCAACGCCGACCGCACGCACTTCGATTTGCCGTTCTACCGCACGCTGAAGGCCTAATCGGTTCGTAGTCAGGCGCTTTAGCGCCGTTCTGAAGACCGCGCTAAAGCGCTTAACTACAAACGCGAGCAATTGCCTGACGAACAACCATGAGTGAACCTGACCGGCTGCGCCTGACCGCCGAGGATATCGCCGCCACCGATGGCCGCGTCACCGCCCCGCCGGTGCTGAGCATTGGGCTGGCCGATATCCCCGACGCGCCGCCGCCGGTGGAACGCCGCCACGGCATCCAGATCACCGCCGAAGACGTGGCTGCCTTTGAGCCGGCCGGTGAGGCGATCATTGGCCCGCTGGAGCAGCAGGTGTTAGCCCTGGTCAACGCCGCGCGGGCCGAGCACCTGCCGAAGTGGCTCGGCCGCGGGCCGTTGCGCTGGCATCCGGCGCTGGCCGACGTGGCTCGCCAGCACTCGGCTGACATGCTCCAGCGCCGCTACGTGGCCCACGTTTCGCCGGAAGGGATCAACGTCTCGCGGCGGCTGGAACGGGCGGGCATCAGCTATCTGGCCTGCGGCGAGAACATTGGTGTCGTCTATGGCCCGGCCAGCCACGGCGAACGCGGCATCATCGAGGTGCAATCGGCCTTCATGAACCAGCCGCGCCGGCTGACCAACCACCGGGGCAACATCCTGAATCCGGTCTGGACCCACGTCGGCATCGGCGTGGCCTATGCGCCGGAAGGGCAACTGATTGTGACGCAGAACTTTGTGGCAACGCTGACAAAGCCTGCCTAGTCCTGGTGCGATGCACTTTCCAAAGTGCGTCGCACCTTCTGGGCGCAAAAGATGCGTTTGAGACGAAGGATAGAGGAACCCGAGAGGTGCGACGCACTCGAGAGAGTACGCTGCACCCAAAGTGGAAGAGAGGGGCAACGCACTTCAGAAAGTGCAATGCACCGGGAACCACACGAGGAGATACATGACGGATACGGAAACCATCGTCATCACTGACCCCGACAGCGACCGCTACCACACCTTCGGCTACATTAGCTGGTGGCAGCAAGAGGTCGTGCGCGACGCGACGGTGCTGGTCATCGGCGCCGGGGCGTTGGGCAACGAGGTCATCAAAAATCTGACCCTGATGGGCATCGGCAACATCCTGATCGCCGACTTCGACACCATTGAAGACCTGTCTCTTATACACATCTCCGAGCCCACGAGACCGTACTAGATCTCGTATGCCGTCTTCTGCTTGAAAACAAAACAAATACAAAGACTAACTAGCATGATTATAACTAAACACAACAAACAAACGATACACGATCTTACAATACGTCAATCAAACAAACGAACTAAAACTCCACACAATACAGAACTAGAACGTAGAGAA
>CALLZA010000098.1 GCA_937858165.1 uncultured Ardenticatenia bacterium | reverse complement strand
TCTTATTTCTTAGTTTCGTTTGTTTTTTTTTTTTCTTTTTCTTTTTTTTTGTTTGTTTTTTGTTTTTTTTTAATGATACGGCGATCACCGAGATCTACACTAGATCGCTCGTCGGCAGCGTCAGATGTGTATAAGAGACAGCTCTCGAACGTCTTGGACGGGTCGAGGTCGAAGATAAGCTTGTCGGGGTGGTTCAGGTCGGTCGTGCAACTGAGCCAGGTGTGGGGGGTAATCGTGGCCTGATCGACGAGATAGACCAGCGTCGCCGGGTTATTGATGACGACTTGCGGCTGTTCCTCACCGCTTTCCAGCACCCTAATGGTTACACGGTCGATCCACTCCGGGAAGTGATCGGGCGCTTGTTTGGCGTAAAAGCCAGGCTTATCGATGCCGTTGGGGAAGCGCTGCATGCTGATGGGGCGGCCCTTGAGGTGGGGCAGCATCGTATCGGCCACGCGGCTGTAGTAGTGGGCCAACCCCCCTTCGGTCAGGCCAATGTCGGGGAAGAGTACCTTGCCGGCGTTGCCAACTTTGAGAGAGCGGCCATCGAAGTCGAACGTGCGCGTGCTCATCTAGCACCGTCCTTCGGTTCCCTCATCTTGATCATTAACCAGCGCGGCTCCTCGTCTTCATCGGTGGTCACGCGAATCAGCGCATAGGGGGCGTTGAGTTTGTCGCCTTGCAGGTAGACCTCGACCTTGCCCTCGTCGAGCGCCTCAGCCATCGACAGCGACTCATGGCCCGCGGCGCGCAGATTGCGATACGTGCCGCGATCCCATATCTCCACTTTGCCCGCGCCGTATTGCCCCTTGGGAATGCGCCCCGAGAAGTCGGCATAGGCCATGGGGTGGTCTTCGGTGGGCACGGCCAGGCGGCGCTCGCCCAGCTGCTCGGGCGGCCCCTTGGGCACGGCCCAAGACTTGAGCACGCCGTCAACCGCTAGCCGCACGTCGTAGTGGAGTGTGCTGGCGTCGTGGCGCTGGATGACGTAGATTGGCTCATCGGCTGACGAGGTGCCGCCGCCAGCCGGCTCGCTCGTCTGGTCAAAGTCACGCTTGCGGCGATATTCGTCTAGTGAACTGGACATGATTGCCCCACCTCGCTTCGGCCGACCGCTGCTAGTTGTACTAACTACCATCCTAGCCCCCCTAATCCAGCCTCGCCAATGGCCGGGATAGATAGCCAGGCACAAGTTGGGGTACACTTGGACCAACGTTCGGCTTGGCGCGATCTATGCGTGATTCCACTCGACTCCCCTTCTCCGTCCGCCGCCTGCTTCTGGGCGGCGTCTGGCTGTTGCCGTTACTCTTCTTCGCCCTGTTCTACTTTTATCCGCTGGCGACCATCCTGCGGCTGGGGCTGTGGCCCGAGGGGCGACTCGACACGGCGGCGCTGGGCCAACTGTTCACCTCGCGCTACATCCTGGGCGTGCTGTGGTTCACCCTGTGGCAGGCGGTCGTCAGCACGTTCCTGACGCTGGTCCTGGCCGTGCCGGGGGCCTATGTGCTGGCCCGCTATCGCTTTCGCGGCCAGTCGCTCATCCGCGCCGTGGCCACGCTGCCGTTTGTGTTGCCAACGGTCGTTGTCGCCGCGGCATTCGTGGCCCTCGTCGGCCCCTCAGGGGTGGTCAACAACTGGCTGGTGGACGTGTTGGCCCTCGGCGCGCCGCCCATTCGTCTGTCGCAAACGGTGTGGATCATCCTGCTGGCCCACGTCTTCTATAATTACAGCGTCGCCTTGCGCCTGCTCAGCGCTTATTGGCAGAACCTGCCGCCATCGTTGACGCAGGCGGCGCAGATGCTGGGCGCGTCGCCGGCGCGGGCGTTCCTGACGGTGACGCTGCCGCTGCTGCGACCGGCCATTCTGGCCGCCGCAGCGCTGGTTTTCACCTTCACCTTCACCAGCTTCGGCGTCATCGTCGTCCTGGGCGGGCCACGCTTTGCCACGCTGGAAGTCGAAATCTACCGCCAGGCGATCAACCTGTTCAACCTGCCCGTGGCCGCTGCGCTGTCGCTGTGGCAGATCGTCTTCACCTTCATTCTGATGGCCTTCTACACGCGCACCCAGGCGCGCATCAGCCGGCCGTTGCGCCTGGGCGCGCGGCGGGCTATCGAACGGCCGGTGAAAACGGCGCGTGAGAAGCTGCTGGTCTATGGCAACGCCGCGGCTATCCTCCTCCTCATCCTGTCTCTTATACACATCTCCGAGCCCACGAGACCGTACTAGCTCTCGTATGCCGCCTTCTGCTTGAAAAATAACACCTATCTCTTATACACATCTCCGAGCCACAGAACCCACACCTACACTACTTACACGACCTTGACATCAAGATA
>CALLZA010000097.1 GCA_937858165.1 uncultured Ardenticatenia bacterium | reverse complement strand
TCGTCTGCTGTGGCTCGCATGTGAGATGATGCATGTTTTAGTTTTTTTTTGCAAGCAGAAGGCGGCATACGAGATCTAGTACGGTCTCGTGGGCTCGGAGATGTGTATAAGAGACAGGACCAGCGCCACCTCGCTCTCGAAGGGCGGCACGACGAACAGCAGGAAGAAGGTCAGGGCGAACGGGATGGAGCCGAAGAGCAGGAACGGCCGCCGCCGCCCCCAGCGCGAGTGCAGCCGGTCGCTGATGCTGCCGATGAGCGGGTCGTTGACCGCGTCCCACAGGCGGCCGACCAGCCACACCCCCCCGGCCAGCCCGGCGCTCAGGCCGACGACGTTGGTCAGGAAGACGAACCAGAAGACGTTGCGGGCCGTGGCCGCGGCCGAGGTTCCCCAATCCCCCAGGCCAAAGACGAACTTGACGGTTTTTGTCAGCGGCGTGTGGCTCAATTCAACTCCGGCCATAGACCGGCACAGCCGCGCCGTTGATATCCCGGGCCAGGTCGGAGGCCAGGAAGAGGATGACGTCGGCCATTGACTCAGGCGCAACCCAACGGCTGAAGTCGGCGTCCGGCTGTTCGGCGCGGTTGGCGGGGGTATCCATGCGGCCGGGCAGAACGCAGTTGACGTTGATGCCCCGCTCGCCCAACTCGGCGGCCATCGCTTCGGTCAGGCGGATGACGGCCATCTTGGAAGCAACGTAGGGGCCGGAGTCGGCCGTGCCGGCCAGCGCGGCGCGGGCGGCGACGTTGACGATCTTGCCCCGCCCGCCGGCCAGCATGTGGGGGATGACGGCCCGCGACGTGAAGAAAACGGTGCGGGCGTTGAGGTTCATGTTGAACTCCCACGTCGCCGTTGGCGTCTCGTGCAGCGGCGCGCCGGCGCGATAGCCGCCGGCGGCGTTGACCAGCACGTCGATGCGGCCGAAACGCTCGTGGATTTCGGCGACCATCTCGGCCACCGAGTTCTCGTCCAGCAGGTTGCCGGTCACGTAGGCGCAGAACTCGCCTTCGGGCACGTCACTGCCCAGAACTTCGGCCGTCGTCTCGCGGCGGCGGTCGACCACCGCCACACGCGCCCCGGCGCGATAGAAGCCGCGGGCCAAGGCCGCGCCCAGATTGCCCGCCCCGCCGGTGATGACGACCACTTGATCCGCGAAGTCAAACATACGGCCTCCGGCTCATTCGTTCCCCCCGTAGATGCTATCACGCCCACCGCCGGAGACCAACTGCTACCCGTAACGCGATTCTGGAGAATCGCGCTACGGTTGCCGACGGCGCGATCCGGCAGTATGATTCCCATTTGACCCCCTTATGGAGAGGTGTTCAATCAAGAAGGCAATGCCGACACATGTGAAGCCCCTTTCGCCGGATAAGCTCCGTCTGCTGTGCGACCCGACCGGGCTGTCGTTCGCGACGACGGCCGACGTAGCACCGACGACGGCCATCATCGGCCAGCCGCGGGCTACCCGCGCGCTGGAGTTCGGCATGGGGCTGAAAAGTAAGGGCTACAATATCTACGTCATGGGTTCGTCGGGCACCGGGCGCAGTATGGCCATTCGCCACTTCCTGCGCGAGCGCTGTGGCCGCGAGCCAACCCCGCCGGATTGGGTCTACATCCACAACTTCGACGCGCCGCACCGGCCGCGGGCCATGAGCCTGGCCCCCGGCCAGGGAACGCTGTTGGCCGAGCGCATGAAGCAGTTCATGGAAGCCGTGCAGTCGGCGCTGATGCAGGCGTTCGAAAGCGAATCTTATCGCCGGACGGTGCAGGCGCTCGATCAGAAGGTGGCCGACCGGCGCGAGGAGATGCTCGACGCACTGGAGCACAAGGCGACCGAGCAGGGCTTCGAGTTGCAAGAGACGGCTTCAGGGCTGACCGTGACCGCCGCCGAGGACGACGACACCGAGAGCGGTGGCAACGGCGCGGCCGATGCCGACCACGCCGGCCC
>CALLZA010000096.1 GCA_937858165.1 uncultured Ardenticatenia bacterium | reverse complement strand
CTTGCGGGCGCCCGGTCTGCTGAGGTGCGCTTCGGCCCCGGCGGCGGCGTTGGTCGCGTCGCAGCCCTGGTGGAGCGCGCCCAGCCCCTTGACGGCCCCGATGGCCCCATGGCGCAGCAGGGCGCGGGTAGTTTGCAGGGCGTCCTCGCCGGTGGGCGATTCAGTCGCGTCGCCCGGGCACTCCAGCCACAGGCGCGGCCCACAGACGGGGCAGGCGACGGGTTGAGCGTGGAAGCGGCGGTCGAGCGGGTCGGCGTATTCGGCGGCGCAGTCGGCGCAGAGCGGGAAGCCGGCCATCGTCGTCAGCGGCCGGTCGTAGGGGATGTCGCGGATGATGGTGAAGCGCGGGCCGCAGTTGGTGCAGTTGATGAACGGGTAGCGGTGGCGGCGGTCGGTCGGGTCGAACAGCTCGCGCAGGCAGTCGTCGCAGACGGCCACATCGGGCGAGATGGGTTGGAACGCGCCCGGCTCGGCGCGTGATTCGCGGATGTCGAAGGACACGTAGCCATTGGCCGGGCGCGGCGCGGCGCTCAGGCTGTCGATGCGCGCCAGCGGCGGCAACTCGTCGCGCAGCGCGGCGGTGAAGACGCCCAGAGCGTCGGCCGTTCCGTCGGCTTCGATGTCGACGCCGGCCGACGTGTTGCGCACCCAGCCGGTCAGCCCATAGCGCCGGGCCAGGCCGTAGACGAACGGCCGGAAGCCCACCCCCTGGACGATGCCGGTGATGTGGATGCGCAGCCCCTGCGCTTCAACAGACGTTTGTGCTGGCATTTTCTGAAGATTAGGAACCACAGATTACACAGATTTCACAGATTCAGCTCTGATAATCTGTTAAATCTATGTAATCTGTGGTTTTATCTTTCTTCTCCGTGTTCGCGAACGCAGGCGACGACCCAGTCGAGCCACGCCTCCAACCCTTCGCCGGTGCGGCAGGAGAGGGGGAAGGTGACCAGGCCAGGGTTGAGCGCGGCGACACCGCGGCGAAAGTAGTCCATGTCGAACTTGACGTAGGGCAGCAGGTCAATCTTGTTGATAACCAGCGCGTCCACGCCGCGATACGTCCCCGGGTACTTGTATGGCTTGTCGTCCCCCTCGGGAATAGAGGCGACGAGGATGCTCTGGTGCGTGCCCAGGGCGAAGTTAGCCGGGCAGATGAGGTTGCCGACGTTCTCGACGATGAGCAGGTCGATGGCGCTCAAGTCGAGTTGCTCCAGTGCCCCTTGCAGCATGACGGCGTCGAGGTGGCACTCGCCGCCGGTGTTGATCTGCACCGCCGTGGCCCCGGCGGCCGCGGCCCGGTCGGCGTCGATGCTGGTGGCAATGTCGCCGTCGATGACCGCCAGGCGCAAGCGACCGGCCAGGCGACTGACGGTCTGCTCGACCAGACTGGTCTTGCCCGCGCCGGGCGAGGCGAGGAAGTTGAGGCTGAAGACGCCGGCGGCGTCGAGGCGGGCGCGGTTGTCGGCCGCCAGGCGGTCGTTGGCGCCCAGGATGCGTTCGATGACGGGAACTCGTTGGGTCATATGTCAGTATTCAGTCAGCAGTATTCAGTAAGCAGTACTCAGTGATCAGCCGGTCAGTTGGTCAGTGCTTGCTGGTTCACTGAATACTGGCTACTGCCTACTGCTTGCTGGCTCAGCGTCTACATCGATGGCTTCTAGATAGAACTCCTCGCCAGCCACGACGCGGATGTCTTCGCCGCCGCAGGCGGGGCAGGGCAGAGCCTCACGCGGGCTGTAGGTGTGGCCGCACGTCTGACAAGTCAACTGGGCCGGCACGCGCCGGAAGTGGAGCGTGGCTCCGGCCGCTGGCGTTCCTTCGCTGACGATGTCCCAGTAGAACTGTACCGATTCGTCAATGAGGGTCGATAGCTCGCCGATGACCAAGTGCAGATCGGTGATGCGCTGTTCACCGCTGTGGCGCAAGGCAATCTCCAGGATGCTCTCGGTAACGGATAGCTCGTGCATGAAGTTGGATGGCCCGTTGATGCCGATCTCATAAAGAGCTTAACACCGCCGGACGTTTCTGCGGAGTGACGTTTGCCATGAAATGGGTATGACAACTGTCACCACTCCCGCCCGCAGCCGGGTAACCGACCGCGGATGGCCGGACACGCGGCTATTCGCCGGCCGGTAACCGGTGGAGCACGACGACGGTGAAGTCGTCGGCCTGGGACACGCCGGCAGCGAATGTGTCCACGCCGGTGACGATGGCCGTCAACAGCTCTTCGGCGCTCGCGCACGCTCGCGACCGGACGATGGCCTCCAGCCCTTCGTCGTCCATGAAGCCGCCGGCCGCGTTGCGCGCCTCGGTGATGCCGTCGGTGAAGAACACAACGAAGTCGCCCGGTTCCAGGGCGCACGACTGTTCGTGGGGGGTGAATGTGGGGAACGCGCCCAGCAGCAGGCCGCGCGATTCGAGGAACTCCAACTCCCCCGTGGCGGCGCGCAGCAGCAGGGGCGCGTTGTGGCCGGCGTTGGCATAGGTCAGCCGGCCGCTGTCGGCGTCGAGAACTGTATAGAACGCGCTGAGCAGGAGCGGCGATGCGGCGTCCTGGCGGATGAAGTCGTTGACGCGGCGCAGCGCTTCGCCGGGGCCGTAACCCTCAAGGGCATAGGTGCGCAACAGCGTCCGGCTGACGGCCATGTAGAGGGCCGCGGGCACGCCCTTGCCGGTCACGTCGCCGATGATCAGATGGATCTGGGCGTGGTTGTCGGGCTGGACGATGAAGTCATACAGATCGCCGCCGACCTCATGCGCGGCGCGGTAGCCGGCAGCGAAGGCGTAGCCGGGAACCTGAGGGCAGCCGCGCGGCAGCAAGCTGAGTTGGATGCGGCGGCCGATGACCAGCTCTTCTTCCATGCGCTGCCGCTTGACCTCTTCCTCCATCAGCCGCCGCGTGCGCGACGACATGATGTTCATGATGTGGGCGGCAAACTCGGGCCGCTGGCGGATCAGGTCAAGGAAGCGCGGCTGGTCGAAGCGCACGAGTTCGACATCGGTGACAGCCACCGCCGTGGCGCTGCGCGTGCGGGCGTCAAGCATCGCCATCTCGCCCAGCACCGAGCCGGGCAGAAGGTAGTCGATGGGCTTGCCCTGGACGGTGACCGACAGTTCGCCCCGCACCAGAACGAACATGCTGTCACCAGGCTCGCCCTCGAGGATGACGCTCTCGCCTGCCGGCCGCCGCAGCCGATCACCTCCGGCGCAACACTACCACACCGCGGCCCACAGCACCGGCCCGGGAAAGAGTCGGGGGGCCATGACACCGACCCCACACGCTATCGCACCGCACCGC
>CALLZA010000095.1 GCA_937858165.1 uncultured Ardenticatenia bacterium | reverse complement strand
TTTGTTACTCAGTGTATTCATACGATCTTAGTGATATATCACCATCTATCATGCTGTCAGTCGACTTAGTGTCTAGATAGCCGTGCATACGCTTCATTGTTGCTGCAGTGTTGTTATGAGTTTATGTCATACGTGTATTAGTTATATGTGTTGTGTTGTGTTGTGTGTGTTGTTTTGTTGTTGTTTTTTTTTTTCAAGCAGAAGACGGCATACGAGATCTAGTACGGTCTCGTGGGCTCGGAGATGTGTATAAGAGACAGCTTGTGCCCGAGTGCGAGAGCCTTCCGCAGCACGAAGGTCGTTTGCGGCATGGGGCCTTCTTTGGCGTCGACCAGGATGAGTACGCCATCGACCATGCGGAGCGTGCGTTCGACTTCACCGCCGAAATCGGCGTGGCCCGGGGTATCGACGATATTGATCTTCACGCCTTTGTAGATGACGCTGGCGTTCTTGGCTCGAATGGTAATGCCGCGCTCCCGCTCCTGATCCCTCGAGTCCATGATGCGCTCGCCCATGTCGTCGCTCTTACGGCGGACGGGGGTTTTTCGCAGCGCGTTCCCCCCCCGGTGCTCCCTGTGGCCCTTTTTCGTCAGTGTAGGTTGTTTATACAGACCATCACGTCCACGTCCCGTTCCTTGGTGGCCTCAATCTGACCGATCACTGTCCCGGCGACGATGGCTGGGCCGACCTCTCCGTCGAGCGCCACGGCGTCGCGCGCCGGCTCCAGCGCCTCATGGATCGGCGTCCGCTTGATGGCTTCCATATCCAACTCCAGCCTACTCCCGTAACCGTTGCCCTTCCGGGTCATAGAACGGCCCATGGTGGACGCGCGCTATTTCCAGACGGCCGTTCATACGGATGGTGAACGTCTGCCCCGCCTGCCGGGCCAGGTCGACGTCCAGCCAGCACAGGCCGATAGCCTCGTTCAATGTCGGGCTGAAGCGGCTCGACGTGATCCAGCCGATGATGTCGAGTTTGCCGTCGTCTGCGGGGCGGACGATCTGCAACCCCTCGTCGGGTACGACGCCGGGCGCGACCATCTTGAAGCCGACCAGGCGCTGGCGCGGCTCGTTCTGCTTCACACGGCCGATGGCCCGTTGGCCCAGGAAGTCGGGCTTGTCCAGTTTGACGGCCAGTTCCATGTCGGCGGCCACCGGGTCGGTCAGGCCGTCGGTGTCCTGGCCGACGATGAGGTGGCCTTTCTCCAGCCGCAGGACGCGCTGCGCTTCGACACCGAAGGGGCGGATGTCAAATTCGCGGCCGGCGGCCAGCACCGCTTCCCAGACGTGGCGGCCGTAGCCGGCCGGGCAATGGATCTCGTAGGATAGCTCGCCGGTGAAGCCGATCCGCAGTAGCCGGCAGGGCACGCCGGCCACGTCCATCTGGCGCGCGTGCAGGTAGGGGAAGGCGTCGTTGTTGACATCGCCATCGGTCAGGCGACGCAGTACATCGCGGGCACGCGGCCCGGCCAGATTGAACGCGGCGTAGACCTCGGACACATTGACAGCATGGATGCCCTGGCCCCAGCCCGATTGGAGCCACCACTGGAGCCATTCGAAGATCGCCCCGGAACCGGAGGAGGTGGTGGTCATGTACCACTCCGCATCGGCCAGGCGGGCGGTCACGCCGTCATCGAGGATGACGCCTTCGTCGTTGCACATGACGCCGTAGCGTACCCGTCCGACGCCTAGATTGCGCCAGCGGTTGATGTAGAGGCGGTCGAGTAGGTCGGGGACGCCGGGGCCAACCAGGCGGAACTTGCCCAGGGTGCTGACGTCGATGAGGCCGACGCTCTGGCGCACGGTGCGGACTTCGGCCGGTGCATCGCCGTACCTGTCTCTTATACACATCTCCCAGCCCACGAGACCGTACTAGACCTCCTCTGCCGTCTTCTGCTTGACAAAAAAACAAAAAGAGCAATAATAGAAACACACCTCAATAATAACACAAAATAGCATTTTAGAGCTAACCGATGCTACAGTAGAGAAACAGCACAATCCAA
>CALLZA010000094.1 GCA_937858165.1 uncultured Ardenticatenia bacterium | reverse complement strand
GGTCGCTAGAAGTGGTGAGTGATATAATGTGATGATCGTGCACGGTCGAGTATGGGTGCACGTCGCAGTGAGACGTGGCATGTCATGCGTAGGAGTGTGTGGGTGTGTTAGTATTTGTGTTTTCAAGCAGAAGACGGCATACGAGATCTAGTACGGTCTCGTGGGCTCGGAGATGTGTATAAGAGACAGATGCCGTCTACACCAACAACATCCCCTGCGGGGCGATGCGCGGCTTCGGTGTCAATCAGGCCATCTACGGCCTGGAGTGCTGCATCGACGAGCTGTGCGAGAAGGGCGGCTTCGACCGCTGGCAGTTCCGCTTCGACAACGCCCTGCAGAACGGCGACGTCACCTCCACCGGGCAGATCATCGAAGGCGGCGCGGGCGTGCGCGAGACGCTGCTGGCCGTCCGCGACCAGTTCTACGCTGCCAAGTACGCCGGGTTGGCCTGCGGCATCAAGAACACCGGCGTCGGCAACGGCATGGCCGACGCTTCGCAGGTCAGCATCACCATCGAAGCGCCCGACCGCGTCATGCTCGACCACGGCTGGACGGAGATGGGGCAGGGCGTCCACACCATCGCCGTGCAGACGCTGTGCCAGGAGACAGGTATTGACCCGACCATCGTCCGCGTGCGCGTGGACACCGCCTCGCGCCAGGCAGCGGGCATGACCACCGCCTCGCGGGCCACGTCGCTGGTCGGCAACGCCACCATCAACGCCGCGGCCAAGCTGCGCGAAGACCTGCAGAGCCACACCCTGGCCGAGCTGGTCGGCCGCCGCTACGAAGGGGCGTGGATCGTCGATTGGACGACCAAGCCGGGCTACGAGAAGAACGGCAAGGTCGTCACTCACTACTCCTACAGCTACGCCACGCAACTGGTCATTCTGGGCGACGACGGCCGCATCGCCAAAGTCGTGGCTGCCCATGACGCCGGTAAAATCTACAACCCGACGCTGTTCGAGGGGCAACTGGAAGGCTCCATCCACATGGGGTTGGGCTACGCCATCAGCGAGGAGTTGGTGCTGGAGGGCGGGCGGCCGAAGACGACCCGCCTGCGGCAGATGGGCATTCTGCGGGCCAAGGAGATGCCGGAGATGGAGATCATCGGCGTCGAAGTGCCCGACCCCTACGGCCCCTATGGCGCGAAGGGCGTGGGCGAGATCGGCCTCGTGCCCACGGCCGGGGCGGTGGCCAACGCGCTCTACCAATATGACGGCGTGCGGCGGACGAAGTTGCCGATGGCGTTGCCGGAGAGGGAGAAGGTGGTGGTGCGGTCGGGCAATGGCGCGGCGTCCTAGACCCAATGAGCAAGCGTCTCCACGTGCCCAGCCGCGGGCCTGATGACTGGCAGCGGCTGTTGGCCGACCCGGCAACGCATTGGAAGGCGGGCTATTCGGCGCGGGCGCTGGCCGAATGCTGGGAGGTGGCCGACGGCTGGCCGCCGGAAATCGCGACCCTGCTCGGTTCCTCCCCTGAGCCGGCATTGACCGGTGCTGAACTTCTGATCGCCATTCCCGAATTCCAGGTCAGCCTGCCGCCACGCGGCAAGCCGTCGCAAAACGATCTGTTTGTCCTAGGCAAGGCGTCTGACGGGCAACGCGTGGCTATCGTCGTTGAAGGCAAGGTTAATGAACCGTTCGGGCCAAGACTGGCTAAGTGGAACACTCCCGTTACACCGGGCAAGACGATTCGGCTGCAATACCTCACTCAAGCGCTTGGCTTACCGGGTGAACTCCCGCCGCGCATCTGCTATCAACTGCTGCACCGCGCGGCATCGGCGCTACTACTGGCGGCGCGGTTCAACGCCCGGTATGCGCTGATGCTGATTCACTCCTTTAGCCCTGTCTCTTATACACATCTGACGCTGCCGACGAGCGATCTAGTGTAGATCTCGGTGGTCGCCGTATCATTTAAAAAAAAAACACAAAAAAAAACAAAAAAAGAAAAAGAAAAAAAAAAAAAATAAAAAGAAAGAAAGTCACACGTAAGCGAGAACAA
>CALLZA010000093.1 GCA_937858165.1 uncultured Ardenticatenia bacterium | reverse complement strand
GTTGTGATAACAGTGCTCACGTTTGTATGTCTTAGGTGGGAGGTGTGTTTGCAAGACAATATGCATGTAGTTCATGTGTTTTTGGTGATGTTTGTTTTTTTTTTTTTCAAGCAGAAGACGGCATACGAGATCTAGTACGGTCTCGTGGGCTCGGAGATGTGTATAAGAGACAGGTGCGCGGGCCGCCAGTGCCGCCGCGGCAGCGTCATTGTCGCCGCGCGCTAACTGGACGTGGGTCAGCCGCAGAGTCAGGTCGCAGGCCGCGGCCGGGATGGCCTGCGGGATTAGCTGTTCATAGAGCGCGGCGATCTGCTCCAGCACGTCCTCGTGCGTCGCACTTTCTGAAGGGTGTCGCCCATCTCCCCCCACCCTGGCCAGGCTGTACAACGACCCCTGATGATTCGCCGCCACCCACCGTCCATCGTCCGCCGTCACCGGCGCGTAGAGGTTGAGTGCCAGCGCCGACACACGGCCGCGCGCCCCCGCCAACGCCGCCGCCTCGCCGGCCGACAGGTGATTGCCGTCGATCAGCCGGAAGCCGGGGTCAATGTAGGTCGGGGCCACCACCCCGGCGGCGTTGAAGCCGTCGCCAGTGTCCAGCGCCAGCAGCAGCGTCACGTCGCCCGGCGCGGCCGCGCCCAACGCCGCCGCCGCGCCGCGCCAGTCGTGGACCATCCGCCCGTACTCCTCGACCACCGGCAGCCAGGCGACCAGCAGCACGGCCGCGGCCATGAGCGACGACGCCACGCCCGCCGCCCGCCGCTCGCCCAGCGCCAGCCAGCGCCGCCCCGCCAGCGCCCACCAGGCGACGACGGCCGACACCCCCACCCCGGCGGCAAACAGGTAGAGGGGCAGCAGGTAGATGACGTACTTGGGCAGGGCGAAGCGGCTGATGCCCAGGGCCTGGATGAGCAGCACCGGCACAACGGCCGAGATAGCCAGCACCCCGGCCGCCGCCGGTCGCCGCCGCGCCAGACCGACCGCGCCCCCCGCCGCCGCCAGACCGAGTAGCAGGGCCGGCCCGGCGCGCCCAAAGCCAAACGCCAGCCACAACTCGCGCAGCCAGACCGACAGCGGCGCGGCGGCCGTCGTGCCCGCTGCCGCGGCCGTGTTGGCGCGCGCGGCGTCGGCCGCGCCGGGGGCCAGCAGCAATAGCGCCAACGCGACCACGACCAGCGCCGGGACCAGCCGCGCTGCCGCGCCGCGCTCCCCGGCACGCAATCGGCCGAGCAGCCAGCCGGCCACGACGGCCCATTGCGCCACCAGCAACAGCCAGGCGCTGTAGTGGGTCATCAGCCCCAGGGCGGCGGCCACGCCATAGGCCAGCCAGTCGCGCCGCTGGTCGCGCCCCAGCGCGCGTAGCAGCAGCACCGTTGCCAGCAGGCCGAAGAGCAGCAGCAGGGCGTAGTGGCGCGCTTCCTGTGAGTAGCGGATAGCGAAGGGGGAGACGGCCAGCAGCAGCGCCGCCCATAGCCCGGCTTGCGGCAGCCGCACGGCGCGGCCGAGGGCCACCAGCAGCGGCACGGCCAGCACCCCCGCCAGCGCCGAGACGAAGCGCAGCGTCACCTCGTGCTCCGGCAAGAGGCGCAGGACGGCCGTCGTCAGCCAGTAGAGCAGCGGCACGTGGTCGCGCACGGCCAGCGCGGCGGCAAACCCGGCAGCGGCCGTCTGCCGGGTCAGTACTTCGTCGAACCACAGGCTGTCGTAACCCAGGTTGAGGAGGCGCAGGGCGGCAGCCACGAGCGTGATGGCAGTGGAGAGACTGTCTCTTATACACATCTCCGAGCCCACGAGACCGTACTAGATCTCGTATGCCGTCTTCTGCTTGAAAAAAAAAATACAAATTCACTTGTCAGCCAAACCCGAACAGATCAAGAGGACCAACTTTGGCTTGCACAAACCAACACTGAGATCAAGATAAAAGCGATAAACGAAAGCATATGGGCGATAAAGGCTGTCACACACTCGTAGTGACGATGAAGTGCGACTCAGACACACCGTA
>CALLZA010000092.1 GCA_937858165.1 uncultured Ardenticatenia bacterium | reverse complement strand
TTGTCATGGTTGTGAGTTATTGTAGTGTTTATGACTGCTGACAAGATACATATCATGTGTTTGAGCGAGTCGCTATCCTACATCGTGTCTATAGCTGACATACCAATACTGCCTCGATCCGAAGTCGATGTTTTTTTTTTTTCAAGCAGAAGACGGCATACGAGATCTAGTACGGTCTCGTGGGCTCGGAGATGTGTATAAGAGACAGCTACGACCCCATCCACCGCGCCATCGGCCTGGGCCACGCCGGCTGGAAGGGGGCCGTGGCCGACCTGCCGGGGGCGCTGGTGCGGGCCATGGGTGAGCAGTTCGGCAGCGACCCGGCCGACCTGCTGGCCGCCGTCGGGCCGTGCATCGGGCCGTGCTGCTACGAAGTGGGCGACATCGTCATCGATGCCGTGCGGGCCGCCTTTGCTGAACCGGATGAGCTTCTGAAACGACCGCCGACCACCGACCACCGATCACCGACCACCGACCGCCGGCAAACGTTGGACGACGATCGTGTCCATAATCACTTGACAGCAAGCGGTGGTCGGCCGTCGGCCATCGGCGGTCATTTCCCCTTCGACCTGCCCGAAGCCAACCGCCGCAACCTGCTCAACGCCGGCGTGCGGCACGTCGAACTGGCGGAGCATTGCACCGCCTGCCGCACCGACCTGTTCTTCTCCCACCGTGCGGAGAAGGGGCGGACGGGGCGGTTTGGCGTGGTGTTGGGGCTGTAGCGCGATTCTCCAGAATCGCCCGATTCGAGAACCATGACCGAACCAATCACACGTCAACAACGCATTCTGGCTGTCGATGACAACGCCTACACCGTGCGCCTGGTGGAGTTCACCCTGCGCGAGGCGGGCTTTCGCGTCATCACCGCCCTCTCCGGCGAAGAGGCGCTCGACCACATCGAGTCGGTTGGCCTGCCCGACCTGGCGATTGTCGATCTCCACATGCCCGGCATCAGCGGCTTCGAGTTCGCCCACCGCGTGCATCAGTATAGCGACCTGCCGATCATCATGCTGACGGCCGTCAACCACGAGGGCACCGTCGTCGAAGGGCTGGAGGAGCACGCCGAGGACTACATGGTCAAGCCGTTCAGCCCCGGTGAGCTGGTGGCCCGCGTGCGGCGCGTGCTGCGGCGCATCGGCGAGTTCGCCTATGACCTGGAGCCGAAGACACGCATCGACGACCGGCTGCTCATCGACTTCCCTAACCGCACGGCCATCGTTGACGGCAAGAGCGAGGCGCTGACGCCGACAGAGACGAAGCTGCTCTATATCCTCATGCGCAAGGCCGGCCAGACCGTGCCTACTGACTACATCCTGCGCCGTTTGTGGCCGATGGAGCCGGTGTTCGAGGATCGGCTGCACGTCCACCTCCACCGGCTGCGGCGCAAGATCGAGGACAAGAAAGACAAGTCGCGCGGCCGCTACATCGTCTCCGAGCGCGGCGCGGGCTATAGCTTCCGCGACTTGAAGAAAGAATCGAACGCAGATGACACGGATGAAGGCGAATAAGAAACTCCTGTTTCTTATTCGCGAAAATCTGCCTCATCTGCGTGCCACTCTTCAATGACCTCCTGCACCCTCGACCACGTCCGCGCCGCGCTAGCCCTGCCCGACTTCGACGGCGTGGCCGCGCAACTGCTCATGGCCCCTGCCCTGCGGCCGAAGGAGCGCCCGGCGGGATTAACCATGCCACCGCGGCTGGGCGCGGTGCTGCTGCTGCTCTACTGCGCCGACGACGCGCTGCACCTGGTGCTGACGCTGCGGCCGACCTATGACGGCATCCACTCCGGCCAGGTGTCGTGCCCCGGTGGTCGCCACGAGCCGCCCGAGACGCTGGCCATGACCGCCCTGCGCGAGACGGAAGAGGAGATCGGTGTGCCGCCGGCGGCCGTGGAACTGCTGGGCCAATTGACGCCGCTCTACGTTCTGCCGTCGGACTATGAAGTCCAACCGTTTGTCGGCTTCCACGCCGGCGGGCGGCCGCTCTTCGTCTCCCACCCGCGCGAGGTGGCGGCGATCATCGAGACGCCGCTGGACGTGCTGCTCGACCCAACCACGCGCGCCGAAGAGGAGTGGGATTTGCGCGGGTTGCGCATGTCGGTGCCGTTCTTTCTGGTGGGCGAGCATAAAGTGTGGGGCGCGACGGCGATGATCCTCAGTGAGCTTGTCGAACGCCTGCGCGCCGTGGTTTAACCTCCCTCCGCCGGTGTCGGCGCGTCCCACTTTCCGAAGCGCGTCGCACCTTCTTCTGTCCGTCGCTACACCCCCAGAAGGTGTAACCCACTCAAGAACTACTGGTGCGTCGCACTTTCCGAAGTGTGACGTACCTTCTTGCGTCTGTCGGTACACCCCCAGAAGGTGCAACCCACTCAAGAAAGTGGGAAGCACCAAACCAATATGAGAATTGCACAACTTTTGTCTAAGTTTCGCTTGCTTTGTGCTTTTTGGCACACTATACTCATAGTGAGGTCAGCACCCAATGATCAAAGAACGGATGCTTGAAGAAACGGCAGTCAGCACCGAAAAGACGGTCGAGGCTCCACCCGTCGTCCGCCTGGAAGGGCTGTCCAAGGCGTTCGAAGAAGGCGGCCGGCAGCGGCTGGTGCTGGACAAGGTCGATTACCAGTTCGACCGCGGCCAGTTCGTCGTCCTGCTGGGCCATAGCGGCAGCGGCAAGAGCACGCTGCTGAACCTGATTAGCGGCATCGACCGGCCGAGCGCGGGGCACGTCTCTGTCCTGGGCACGCGCATCACCGCCCTCAGCGAACGCGACCGGACGCTCTTCCGTCGTGACCACATCGGCTTCATCTTCCAGTTTTTCAACCTCATCCCGACGCTGACCGTGCTGGAGAACGTGACCCTGCCCCAGGAGCTGGCCGGGCGCAAGCGGCGCGAGCTGGAGCCGGCGGCCGTGCGGCTGCTCGACCGGGTGGGCCTGGCCGACCGGCGCGACACCTACCCCGACAAGCTCTCCGGCGGCGAGCAGCAGCGCGTCGCCATCGCCCGCGCCCTCGTGCACGATCCGCTGCTGGTGCTGGCCGACGAGCCGACCGGCAATCTCGACGACGAGACGGGCGAGCGCGTGCTGGCTCTGCTGCTGGAGCTGACCCGCGACGCCGGCCGCACCCTGCTCATGGCCACCCACAACCCCGACATCGCCCCTCGCGCCGACCGCGTGTTGCAGTTGCACGATGGGCGCTTGGTGGAAGTGCGTCAGTAGGTCAGTATTCAGCGTTCAGTAGGTCAGTGTCACGACTGAATACTGAACACTGAATACTGAACACTGGATACTATATGTCTAATACCCCCCTCTACCGTCTTGCCTGGCGGCGGGCAGCGCGACGACCCCTGCAATACGTCCTCTTCGTGCTGGGCGTGGCCATCGGTGTGGCCATGATGGTCTCCATCGACCTGGCCAATGGCTCGGCGCGGCGAGCGTTTGCCCTGTCCACCGATGCCATCACCGGTAAGGCCACGCACCGCGTCGTTGGCGGGCCGGCCGGGCTTGATGAGGACATCTACCGGCGCATCCGGGCCGAGGTCGGCTTCAGCCCCGCCGCGCCGGTGGTCGAGGGGTACGTGGCCGTGCCGCAACTGGGCGGGCAGCCGGTGCGGCTGGTGGGCATCGACCCTGTCTCTTATACACATCTCCGAGCCCACGAGACCGTACTAGATCTCGTATGCCGTCTTCTGCTTGAAAAAAAAAAATAACAGAAACAGACTCACA
>CALLZA010000091.1 GCA_937858165.1 uncultured Ardenticatenia bacterium | reverse complement strand
CCTTGTTACGCTGTCTCGTCGATGTTCCCTGCTTCGTTCATGCTCTTGGTGTCATTGTCTGACTCTGTTGTGCTGATGTGTCGTAGTCTTGTTCTCTCTCTTTTTTTTTTTTTTTTTTTTCTTCTTTTTTTTTGTTTTTAATGATACGGCGACCACCGAGATCTACACTAGATCGCTCGTCGGCAGCGTCAGATGTGTATAAGAGACAGGCTTGGTCGTGCCCACCTCGACGCCATAGCTACAAAACCCGTGTTCGTCCGGCGGCGACAGCGAGACGAGCGCCACATCAATGGGCAGGATCTTGCGCTGGAACAGCCCGGGAATCTCCGACAGGAAGATGGGCGTAAAGTCCGCTCGCCCCTCTTGCACCGCCTTGCGGACGTTGTGGCCGATGAACAGCGAGTTGTCGCGGAACGAGCCTTCATACTTCGGATCGATGTAGGGCGCGTCGATGAAGGTCAGGATGTGAATAAGTTCCACATCTCGCAACTCAGGCGCGCGGGCGCATAGTTCGTCGATGAGACGCGCCGGGCCACCGGCGCCGCCGCCGACGTAGAGCCGGTTCCCCGATTCGATGCATGACAGCGCGGTAGCCGCGTCCGTCACCTTGCGACGATAGATCGTCTCCCAATTCACCTTCCACCTCCCTTTGAACCGTTGCCGGCGGCGCCGACCGCGGCGGGGCTATTGACGTATGGCAGGGCGATCTCAACCTCTCGCCCCAGCGCCTGGGCCAGCTCGCGATGGGCCAGCTTGCCCTGATAGAGATTGATACCCGTCGCCAGCGACGGCCGCTGATCGAGCATCCCAAGAATGCCGTACTCGCCCAGGCCGATCAGATACGGCAGCAGCGAGTTGGTCAGACCGTAGCTCGTCGTGCGCGCCACGGCGGCGGTCACGTTGGGCACGCAATAGTGGATGACGCCATCGACGACGTAGGTCTGATCGCGCAGCGTCGTCGGCCGGCTCGTCTCCGAACAGCCACCCTGGTCGATGGAGAAGTCGAGAAAGACCGCGCCGGGGCGCATGCGCTGGATCATATCCTGACTAATGAGGACAGGCGCGCGCCGGCCCGGGGTCAGCACCGCGCCAACGACGACGTCGGCGAACTCCGTCACACGCTTCAGGTTGTAGTTGGACGAGAGCATGGTCGTGACGCGGCCGTTGAACACCTCGTCCATGTGCTGCAAGCGCCCGACTTCACTATCGAGCACCACAACTTGCGCGCCCATATTCAGGAAGGCACGAGCGGCATTGGTGCCCAACACACCGCCGCCGATGATGGCCGCGACGCCGCGCGGCACGCCGGGAATGCCGCTGAGCAGCGTGCCGCGGCCGCCGGGCGTCATGAGCAAGCGCCCGGCGACGACCGGGGCCAGCCGCCCGGCGACCTCGCTCATCGGCACCAGAATCGGCCGCTCGCCGTTCGGTTCAACGATCATCTCGTTGGCAATGGCTGTGATCTCGCGCTCGCGCAGCGCGTCGAGGAAGTCCGACGAGGCAACGGCCATGTGCAGGAAGCCGAGGATCGTCTGTCCGGGACGAAAGAGGGTGTGCTCGGCTGCCGTGGGCCGCGTGACCTTGACGACGGTATCGGAGCGGCCGTAAACCTCGGCCGCCGAATAGACAACATTTGCCCCGCTGTGGCGATAGGTCTCGTCGCTGAAGCCGGCGGCGACACCGGCCCCTTTTTCAACATAGACGGTGTGGCCGCGGCGCACCAGCGACGAAACCCCAGCCGGGGTCAGGCCGACGCGCGACTCCAGATCGCGTACCTCTTTGGGTATGCCGAATTCCATGATGTTCTCTCCTAATCGACGGGCCGGGCGGCCCAGCTACCACTCAGTGTAGTCGCCGCGCGCGTCCTGGGGAGTGTCTAATGTAATCTTCCGGGCTGACAAAGGTCATGAATGTGAGCCGACGCCACGACGGACAAGTGTCGGGGCGACGCTCGCGGTGACCAGTACGGTAAGCATAGCACAGCCGCCCCGGCAAACAGGTGACGATCTTCACCCTTTCCCCTGCTATTCGTCACTACAGTTGTCCGCCCTTCTATGCCATACTAAATGTGGACTATAACTCTGGCCTGGCGTTCCCGCTCCTTGACAAAACGTTGCAAGCTCAGGAATCGAACAAGGCGGGGCGGACTGCTTCCCCCAGTCCCCTCAGACAAACTGCGAAACGCCGGGACTATTTCCCATTCCCACCGGAGGTTCTCTAGATGGCAACTGGAAGAGTTGTGATCGATATCGAACGGTGTAAGGGGTGCGAGTTGTGCCGTGGGGCCTGCCCGCAGGATGTACTGGCGATGGCTGAGGAGCTGAACGCCAAGGGCTACCGGCCCGTCATCCTGCTCGACCCCGCCCACGACTGCACCGGCTGCGCCCTGTGCGCCACCGTTTGCCCCGACGGCTGCATCACCGTCTACCGCGACGTTGTCCCGAAGGGTGTAGCCAAGGGCATCGACAATGGACGGCCGGCCAACGGCCGCGCACCGGCCCAGGCAGCGCTGGCCCAGGAGGTGCGGTAACATGGCCAAGCAACTTCTGAAGGGCAATATCGCCATGGCCGAGGCGGCCATTCGCGCCGGCTGCGAGGCGTACTTCGGCTATCCCATCACCCCCCAGACCGAACTATTAGAGCACATGGCGCGGCGCATGGTTGAGCTGGACCGCGTCTTTTTACAGGCGGAGAGCGAAGTCGCCGCCGTCAACATGGTCTATGGCGCGGCCGCCGCCGGGGCCAAGGTCATGACCTCTTCCAGCAGCCCGGGCATTAGCCTGATGCAGGAGGGGTTCAGCTACATGGCCGGCTCCAACGTGCCGGCTGTGGTCATCGACGTGATGCGCGGCGGGCCGGGCCTGGGCAATATCCAGCCTAGCCAGGCCGACTATAACCAGGTGACCAAGAGCGCCGGCCACGGCGACTTTCACCCCATCGTCCTGGCCCCGTCTACCGTCCAGGAGGCCATCGACCTGACCGTGCTGGCCTTCGACCTGGCCGAAAAGTACCGCACGCTGGCCTTCGTCATCGCCGACGGAGCCATCGGGCAGATGATGGAGCCGGCCGAGTTGCCGGAGATGCGCCCCCTGCCGGAGAAGCGTCCGGCATGGGCCGTCACCGGAGCCAAAGGCCGTCCCCACAACGTCATCAGCTCCCTCTTCATGGGCGCCGAGCAATTGGAAGAGATGAATATCCAGTTGCAGGCCAAGCTGCGCCTGATCGAGCAGGCCGGCGAAGTGCGCTATGAATCCTTCGAAGTAGACGATGCCGAGATCGTCGTCGTCGCCTTTGGCACGGCGGCGCGCGTGGCCAAGACGGCCGTCAAGCACCTGCGCGCCGCGGGGCTGCCGGTCGGCCTCTTCCGGCCCATTAGCCTGTGGCCCTTCCCGGAGAAGCAACTGAGCCAACTGGCCAGGCGCATCCCCTCGGTGCGCGCCTTCCTGGTGGTGGAGATGAACGCCGGGCAGATGCTCCACGACGTGCGTGAGGCCGTCGGCGGGCGCGCGCCCGTGCCGTTCTATGGCCGCATGGGCGGCATCATCCCTCTCCCGGAAGAGATCGAAGCTGAAATTCGCCGCCAGTATGCGCTCGTTGCGCCAAGTGTTCTAAAGGAGGCACGTCATGGCCGTTCTATCCGCTAATGAGCCGGTCGTCACCACGCCTCCGGCCAACCTGCGCTGCGAAGAGGTCGTCTACGCCCGGCCCCAGGCGCTGACTGACGTCTATACCCACTACTGCCCCGGCTGCACCCACGGCATCGCCCACCGTCTGGTGGCCGAGGTCATCGACGAGTTGGGCATCCGCGAGGACACTATTCTCGTCGCCTCGGTCGGCTGCTCCGTTTTCGCCTACAACTACTTCGAGGTCGATTCGTGCGAGGCCGCCCACGGCCGCGCCCCGGCCATGGCCACCGGCGTCAAGCGCGTCCATCCGGACAAGGTCGTCTTCACCTATCAGGGGGACGGCGACCTGGCCTCCATCGGCATGGGCGAGATCATGCACGTGGCCGCCCGCGGCGAGAAGATCACCACGATCTTCATCAACAACGCCGTCTATGGCATGACCGGCGGCCAGATGGCCCCCACATCCTTGCCCGGCCAGGTGACGACCTCTTCGCCGTTCGGCCGCGACCTGCGCATGTGCGGCGCGCCCGTCCGCATGGCGGAACTACTGGCCCAAATGGACGGCACGGCCTACGCTGTCCGCCGCAGCCTCCACGACGCCCGCCACATCATTCAGGCCAAGAAGGCCGTCCGCACTGCCTTCGAAGCCCAACTGAAGGGGCTGGGCTTCAGCGTCGTCGAGCTACTTTCCACGTGCCCCACCAACTGGGGCATGACCGCCGCCGACTCGCTGAACTGGGTGCGCGACAGCATGATCCCCACCTACCCACTGGGGGATTACAAGGTCGCGCCGGAACTAGCGCCAAGTCGCAGGTGACACAACAGGAGCACGAGGAGCAAGCCTGAAATGACCACTCCCTGGAACCAACGCTGCGCTCAGCGTATGCAATGGATGAGCGCCTCTACCATTCGCGAGTTGCTCAAATTGACAGAGAAACCGGACATCATCTCCTTCGGCGGCGGCATGCCCGCGCCGGAAGTGTTCCCGGTCAATGAGTTTCGCGCCGCGGCCGACCGCGTTCTCTCGCGCCACGGCGGCCAGGCACTGCAATACAGCGCCACCGAAGGGTATCGACCCCTGCGCGAGTGGATCGTGGCCCAAATGGCCCGCTACGGCATCGAGTCCGCCCCGGAGAACGTGCTGATCACCAGCGGATCGCAGCAGGCGCTGGACCTGATTGGCAAGATCATGATTAACCCCGGCGATCTGATCCTGACCGAGCGCCCCAGCTACATGGGCGCGCTGCAGGCGTGGCGCGCCTATCAGGCCGAGTTCGTCACCGTACCAGTCGACGACGACGGCCTGCGCGTAGATCTGCTGGAAGACGCCCTCTGCGCCGGGCCAAAGTTCATGTACATCCTGCCCAACTTCCAGAACCCCGGCGGCGTTACCCTGTCGCTGGAACGGCGGCGGCAACTGATCGAGATCGCCGACCACTACGGCGTGCCCATCATCGAGGACGACCCCTATGGTGAGTTGCGCTACGAAGGCGATCACCTGCCGTCGCTGGTCGTCATCGACGCCGAGCGTATGAAGAGCCACAGCCTGCGCGCGCCCAATGGCGACGCCTACTACGCCCTCGAGCACACCCCGGGCAACGGCCGGGCCTACATGCGCGGCAACGTCATCTACCTCAGCACCTTCTCCAAGACGCTGGCCCCTGGTTTGCGGCTGGCCTGGCTTGTCGCCCCGGTGGAGGTCGTCCAGCGCTGCGTCATCGCCAAGCAGGGCATGGACCTGCACACGGCCACGCTGAACCAGATGATCGCCCACGAAATCCTGACCGGCGGCGACGGCAACTTCCTCGATACGCACGTCCGGCTCATCCGCTCCGTCTACCGCGAGCGGCGCGACGCCATGCTGTCGGCGATGGAAGCGTACTTTCCGGAGTCCGTCCGCTGGACAACGCCGCACGGCGGATTGTTCCTGTGGGTGACGCTGCCGGAGGGGCTGGACGCGGCCGAGTTGCTCAAGGACGCGCTGGCCCACAAGGTGGCCTACGTGCCCGGCGTCGCCTTCCACCCCGACGGCGACGGCCACAACACGCTGCGGCTCAACTTCTCCCTGTGCGATCCGCAGCGCATCGAAACGGGTATCCGGCGGCTGGGTGAGGTCTTCGCCCGGGCCATCGAGAGCCATGAGGAAAAGATGGAGTTGGTGCCGGCCTAAGCTCGTAGTGAAGCGCTTTAGCGCGCTCTTCAGCCTAGAAAGACGGCGACAAATCACTCTACTACGAACCACAGGAAACTTTAACTATGGAAAGTTCGATCATCATCTCCGGCTTCGGCGGCCAGGGCGCGCTGTTTGCCGGTCAACTGCTCGCCTGTCTCTTATACACATCTCCGAGCCCACGAGACCGTACTAGATCTCGAATGCCGTCTTCTGCTTGCAAAAAAAAAAAACACCACACACATTCCATAACCTCTTATTCCCGTATCCCTCCTTTATACTACCACTCTC
>CALLZA010000090.1 GCA_937858165.1 uncultured Ardenticatenia bacterium | reverse complement strand
CGTTCTCTTGGCTCTCTTCTTTTCTTCTCTTCTTCTATAGTTTATGCTGATGAACTCCGTATGATTGTGCCACGCGCTCGCCGCGTCGCCTATCTCGTGAGTAGTCTGCTATTGTGTGTCACTTTGTGATTCTGTCCACCTGTAAACCACTCCTTACCTGTCTCATCTCTATTTTTTTTTTTAATGATACGGCGACCACCGAGATCTACACTAGATCGCTCGTCGGCAGCGTCAGATGTGTATAAGAGACAGGGTCATCGCCATCCTGCTCAAGCTCATGCGCGGCGAGCACGTCCACCACCCGGCGGTGACGTTCCGCCGCGTGACGGCCATCGACCTGACCAGCCGCCCCGGCACGCCGCTGCACTCCGACGGCGAGCTGTTTGCGGAAGCGGCCGAGGTGGTGCGCTATCGCGTGTTGCCGGGGCGGGTGCGGGTGCTCCGTAAGCAGTAAGCAGGAAACAGTGTCCACCCTGGGCAACCTCCTCGACGAGATCTTCGACGGCCGGCCCGCGGCGCTGCGGGGCGAGTTCGCCGGCTGGGCGCGGGGATCGCGGCGCTTCGCGGCCTTTGCCGGGGAGTATCGCAGCAAGATTCGCGCCAAGCTGCGCCACGCCGGCGACGACGACAGCCGGCGCGACCTCCACGCCGAACTGGAGACGGCCGCCCTGCTGCTGCGCGACGAGCGATTCAGCGTCGAATACGAGAAGTACGCCGCCGCCAAGCAGCGCGGCCCCGACTTCACCGTCACCTTTAAAACCCACACCCCGTTCAACGTCGAGGTGCGCCGTCTGCGCGCCGTGGTCGACGAGGACAACGCAGCCCGCACCGCCCGGCTCGTCTACGTTCTGGGCGACAAGGTGCGGCAGATGCCGCCGAGCATCGTCAATCTGCTGTGGCTGAGCGTCGACGGGGTACTGGCCGTAGATGAGGTGACCGCGGCGGCCGTGGCGCTGCGCCAACAGGCCGAGGGCAAGGATGACGCCTTCTTCGCCCGGCGCGGCTTTGTCGGCGCGGCCGACTTCCTGGCCCGCTACCAGCGGCTCAGCGGCGTCGTCCTGCGCTCGCCGGCCAGCATCGCGCTCTGGCCGAACCCCATCGCCCGCCACAAGCTTCGGCCCGACATCGCCATGGCCATCGGGCGGCTCAATATCTGAACTCCCCACGCTTTCGCGCTGGCAGTCATGGCTCTCCAGTAGCCGATAAGGTGCGTCGGGCAGTGCCCACCCGCGGAGCAATGGCCGCTACGACGACTCCTTAAAAGTACTGCCTGCGCCGAAAGTCCTATTGCTTGCTGTTCATGAGTATGCTAGTATCTACGTACCCTGCTGTGTACGAGAGTGTATCTGGCGTTGAGCCACTTGGTTTTTCTTGGGAATTAGTGATACGAAAGAGGGGATGTAGTAGCCGCAAGGCCAGGCAGAGGACCTCGAGACAAAATTCCCACCTGCGCGAGCAGGTTCACACAATAGAGCATTCACGGCATGGCGGGGGCGAACTCATCGCTCATCACAATCAGTAGCGGCTAGACAACGTTTCACCCTTCGCGTGGTGAAACGTTTTGTTTTGGGGCGTTAAGACCTCACACAAAGATCGTCAAGGGGCCAAGGCCGCCAAGAGAACGCTTCTTGGCGTGAGACTCTTATTGACCCGGCAGTTATGGTTCTACCGGGCTGGTAACCACGAGAATCAGATCGGCCAGGTTGCGCCCAATGGCGTGCCGCGCGCTGCCCACCTCGATGGTCAGCGGGCCGAGGAAGGGGGCGACCTCAGCCACGACCACCTCCGCCCCCGGCACCAGGCCCAACCCCGCCAGATAGCGCAGCAACTCGCTGTTCGAGTCGTCGGGGATGCGCGCCACCCGCGCCCGCCCGCCGGCGGGCACATCCGACAGCGCCGTGGTGTCGATGACGGCCATGCTGCCGTCCAGGGCCGGGATGGGATCCCCATGTGGGTCGAACGTTGGGTAGTTGAGCGCCGCGGCGATACGCTCCTCCAGCTTCTCGCTGATGACGTGCTCCAGAATGTCGGCCTGGTCGTGAACCTCATCCCAGCGGAAGCCGAGCGCCTCCATCAAATATAGCTCCAGCAGGCGGTGGTGGCGGATGACCTCCAGGGCCAGCTTGTCGCCGGCCGCGGTCAGCGTCGCGCCATAGTGCTTCTCATAGTTGACCAGCCCCAGCTTCGCCAGCCGTTGGAGCATGCTGGTGGCCGAGGCGGGCTTGACCATCCGCGCCGCGGCCACACGCGAGGTCGAAACCGGGCTTTCCTCTTGTGCCAGGGCGTAGATCGTCTTGACGTAGTCCTCGATGGCCTGATGGCTCAGGTTGTCGCGCTGGTGCGATCCGCCGCGGTCAAGTGCGTCGATCTGGGGCATGGCTGTAGGGTAGTCGATGCTTGACTGGGCGTCAAGGGGAAGTGCAGGGGAGCCGGAATGCAGGGGAGATTCTTTCGCCCCTACTCCCCCGCCCCCTTGCTCCCCTGCTATAATCCTGAGATGCTCAATGAAACACAACTCGCCCACAGCCGCGTCGCCATCCTTGGCCTGGGGCTGATGGGCGGCTCCCTGGCCCTGGCCCTGCGCGGCCGCGTGGCCCATCTGCTGGCCGTCGAGCGCCATGTCATCACGCGGCAGACGGCGCTGCGCCAGGGCGTCGTCGATGAGGCGGTGGAGGAGCTGGCCGCCGCGCCGCCGGTGGATCTGCTGGTGCTGGCCGCGCCGGTGCGCGTCATCCTCGACACGCTCGGCCGCCTGCCCGCGCTGCGCCCGTCCGGCTGCGCCGTGGTCGATCTGGGCAGTACCAAGCGCGCCGTCGTTGCCGCCATGAGCGCCCTGCCGCCGCCCTTCGCCGCCGTCGGCGGCCATCCGATGTGCGGCAAGGAGACGGCCGGGCTGGCCGCGGCCACGGCCGACCTCTACCGCGGCCAGACGTTCGTCCTCTGTCGCGTGCCGCGCCCCGCGCCTCAACCGGCGGCCGAGGCGCTGGCCCTGGCCCTGGTCGAGGCTGTCGGCGCGCGCCCGCTGTGGCTCGATGCCGCCGAACACGACCGCCTCGTCGCCGCCGTCAGCCACCTACCCGCTCTGGCCGCCGCGGCCCTCATGCGCGGCGCGGCCGACGAGAGCCAGTGGGCCGTCAGCGCCTCCGGCTTCCGCGACGCCGCCCGACTGGCCGGCACCGACCCGCGCATGATGCTCGACATTCTCCTGACCAACCGCAAAGCCGTCCTGGACGCCCTGCGCGCCTATCGCGCCGACCTGGCCGGGCTGGACGCGGCGCTGGAGCGGGGGGACGAAGCCGCGCTGGCCGAGTGGCTGGCCACGGCCCAGGTGGCCCACGCCGCCTATCGTCGCTTCAAGTCGACCGACCATTCCCCCTCAGGATAGCGATAGAAGGGCACACGCAAAGGACACCAGCAGAAACGCCTCTTGGCGTTCTTGGCGTCCTTGGCGATCTTTGCGTGAGCTCTTACTAGACCTGCCCAGGGTGGGATTGCCGGATTTGCGCCCCCTGCTATAATGCCGCGTGCGCCAATCGCGAGGCTATTACTTCTCATGACATCGGGTCCCCGTCAACCGCGTCGTAGCTCCGGCGTTCGCCTGCCGGTTTGGGCTCTGTTCCTGCTCATCGGAGTGGGCCTGCTGGTGTTAGTTCTCAGCTCTGTCTGGCTATTCCGCACGGTGCGCGGCTTCGCCGCGGCCACCGACGGCGTGCCGGAGTTCGACCCCGGCGTGGGGCAGGCCACGCCCGAACAGGGCGGGCCGCTCGTCTTCCAGGGCACGCCGGTGGGGGATGCCGGCAGCATCGCCCCGGAAACCATCCCCGATTGGGCCGGCACGCAGCGGGTCAACATCCTGCTGTTGGGCGTCGACCTGCGCTGCGATGAAGAGGGGCCAACCCACAGCGACACCATCATCGTCGCTACGCTCGACCCGCTCAGCCAGTCGATGTCGATGCTGTCACTGCCGCGCGACCTGTGGGTGGAGATTCCCAACTACGGGGTCAACCGCATCAACCAGGCCTACTTCTGGGGCCAGGCGGATGAGTATCCCGGCGGTGGGCCGCAACTGGCCGTAGAAACGGTCGAAGCGTTCCTCGGCGTCCCCATCGACTACTACGTGGCCGTCGACTTCCAGGCGGTCATCGACTTTGTCGATCTGATGGGCGGCGTCGTCGTCGAAGTGCCCGAGCGCATCGAAGACCCGTCTTACCCCGATAACTGCTACGGCTACGACCCGTTCACCATCGACGCCGGCCTCCAGCGGCTCGACGGGGCTACGGCCCTGAAGTACGCCCGCACCCGGGCCACCTTCGGCGGTGACGTCGACCGCGCCGGCCGCCAGCAGCAGGTCATCAACGCCGTGCGCGACCAGGCCATTCAGCTCGACACTCTGCCGCAACTGCTGTTCAGAGCGCCCCAACTATGGCAGTCGTATCAGGCCCACGTGACGACCAACCTGTCGTTCGACGAAGCGCTGCAACTGGCAAACCTGGTGCGAAGCATGCCCGGCGAGAACATTCGCAACGTCGTTCTCGACTACAGCTACGTCTATAACGACACCACCTTCGACGGCCAGCAGGTGCTCGTGCCGGTGCGCGAGAAGATCCGCGTCTTGCGCGACGAGGTGTTCGCCCCGCCGGTGGTGCCCACGCCGGACATCGAGGCCCTACCGACGGCCATCACCGTCGAGGACGCCCGCGTGGCCGTCTTCAACGGCACGCCGACCTTCGGGCTGGCCGCCGAAACCCAGACCTACCTGCTCAGCCAGGATGTGAACGTGACCGAAATCGGCAACGCCGACTCGGCCACCTATAGCGCAACGCAGATCATCGACTACGGCTCGCATCCGGGCACGGTGCAGTTCCTGGTGCGGCTGATGAACATCCCGCCGCTGAACGTCAGCACAGCCACCAACCCGGCCGGCGACTTTGACGTTCTGGTCATCCTGGGGAGCGACTGGCAAATCCCATAAGACGCAGGCCCCATGCAGAAGCGCGACCTGCCTACCCTGCTCTTTGGCCTTCTGATCACCACGGTCGCATCCTGTCGCACGACAACCGAATTCCCCCTCGCCACCGATCTGACGCTGGAACCGGCGCTGACCGAAACCGCCGCGGCCCAGCCGCCAACGCCGACACCGGCCGACCCGCTCGCCATACCCACCGCGCCCACCGTCGCCGGCCCGGCGCAGACGCCGACCGACGGCCGCCAACCCCTGGGCAGCGACCGCGCCGGTCTGGCGCTGCGCATCCCGCCCGACTGGATCAACTTGACCGACCAGATCGACATCCCGGCCATGGGCAACCGTCTGGGCATCAATCTCATCTTTGCCGCCGACTCGGAGCGCACGGGGCGCAGCCTGCTGGCGGGCAAGTCGTTCACCGACGGGGCCTACGTCGCCGGGCTGGTCGTCACACCGGCCACAGCGACGGCCGACCCGGCGGCGGCGCTGGTCGAGATGTTGACGGCCGCCGCGCCGACGGCCGTGCGGCTCAGCCCGGTCACGTCTATCGTCTCCGCCAACGACGTGACCGGCTACGCCATCGACGTAGCCGACGGGCCAATCGGCCTCAACGCCGCCGCCAACGAGTTGCGCACGCGCGTTGTCCTCTATACACCCCCCGCGATCGACGCGCCGCCGTCGTGGCTCATCCTGCTGCTCAGCGCCTCGACCGACCGCTGGTCGCGCTACGCCCCGACCTTTGATGAGATGCTGACCACCGTACGCGTGGCCGACGTGCGCCCCGGCGTCGTGGCCCAGGAGGGCAACGTCGTCGTTCGCGGCGAATTGGCCGGCGACCGCGCGGCCGTGGGCGCAACGCTGGAGCCGTCGGTCAGCGACTTGTGGACGTTCACCGTGGCCGGCGCCCGCTACGTCAGCCTGTCGCGGGCCCCGGCCGAGCCGCAGCTCGACCCGACGCTGACCCTGCTCGGCCCCGACCGCCAGACCATTGCCCGCATCGACAACGGCTTCGCCGGCATCACCGAGTCGATCACCGATTTACTGCTGACCCAGCCCGGCGTCTACATCGTCGAGGTCAGCGACTTCTACCGCGCGCCGGGGCGCTACGACCTGTCGCTGGCCCTCTCCGCCCAGCCGCAGTACAGCGGCGGCGGCCCGATCGCCTTCGGCCAGACGCTGCAAGGGCAGTTGCCGGCCGGCGGCCAGCACTACTGGGTCTTCCCGGCCACGGCCGGCCAGCGGGTCAGCCTCGTCATCGAGCCGGAGGCGACGACGTTCGACGCCGTCCTCGATCTCTATGGGCCGGACGGCCAGCGCCTCGTCGCCCTCGACGAGGGGTTCAGCGGCGACCCGGAGGTGCTATCCGGCTTCGCGCTGCCCACGACGGGCGAGTATGCCGTCCTGGTGCGCAGCTTCTCGCCCCAGGGCGGCCCCTACACCCTCTCGCTCGACGAGGGGGAGCAACCCATCGCCAACTTCTACGACGCCGGCGACCTGGCCTATGGCGAGGTGCGGCCGGAGTCGTTGCAGCGCCAGGAGGCCCACGCCTGGTTCTTCCAGGGGCGGGAGGGCGACCACATCCTCGTGCGCGTGACGCCGCGCGGCCCCGGCCTCGACCCCGACGTGTGGCTGCTGGACGCCGAGTTAGCGCGTGTGGCCGCCGTTGACGCCTTTGCCGCCGGCGAACCGGAGACGATTGAGCTAACGCTGAGCGCCGACGGGCAGTACGTTGTCCTGGTGCGCGACTTCCGCGGCGAGCCGGGCGAGTACGAGATCGCCCTCGGCGCGGCCCCCATCGCCACGCCGGAGAACGCCGGCGCGCTGAGCTACGGCGACATCATCATCGGCGGCATCAAGCCCGACACGGCCGTCGCCTGGTCGTTCAATGCCCAGGCCGGCGACGTCATCGACCTGACCGCCACGCCGGGCGAGTCGAGCAGCGACATCGTCCTGCAACTGCGCGGACCGGACGGGCTGACGGCCCTGGAAGTCGACGCCGCCTCGGCCGGGGCGACCGAGAGTGTCAACGCCTTCATCGTGCCCACCGCCGGCGCCTGGCACGTCGTCCTGCGCGAATACTTCGGCCAGATGGCCACCTACCGTCTGGCCCTATCCCGCGCCCGCTGAGGAACGACCACCGATGGCCGACCGCCGACCGCCACCACAAACCACAGACCAACGACTACTGACTTACTGACCACTGACCACCGATGCCCCACCTAACCGCCATCATCCTGACCAAGAACGAAGCCCGCCACGTCGCCGAATGCGTCGCCAGCTTGCGCTGGGCCGACCAGGTGCTGGTCTTCGACTCGCTCAGCGACGACGATACGCTGGCGCTGGCCCGCGCCGCCGGGGCCGACGTGGCGCAACGGCCGTTCGACAACTACGCCGCCCAGCGCAACGCCGCGCTCGACGCTGTGACGACCGATTGGGTGTTCTTCGTCGATGCCGACGAACGGGCCACGCCGGCGCTGGCCGAGGAGATACGCCGTGTCATTGCCGAGCGGCCGGAGAACGGCTGGTACGTGCCGCGCCACAACTACATCTTTGGCCGGCTGACGCTGGGCGCGGGCTGGTATCCCGACTACCAGTTCCGGCTGTTGCGCCACGGCCGCGCCCGCTACGTGCGCCCCGTGCACGAGCTGGGCGAGGTGGATGGGGCGACCGGCCATCTGGCGAACCCGCTCATCCACTACAACTACCGCAACGTGGCTCACTTCCACGCCAAACAGCGCGCCTACGTCGAGCATGACGCCGGGATCATGGTTGACCAGGGCATTCGCCCCAAGCCGCGCAACTACGTCCTGCAACCGCTGCGGCAGCTCATCTGGCGGTTCGTTACGCTTAAGGGGTATCGCGACGGCCTCCACGGCCTGCGCCTGAGCCTCTACATGACCTATTACGAGTGGCGCAAATATCGCCGCCTGAGAGAGTTGTGGCGCGAGTAAAACGTCCCCGGTCTGATTCCCTCGCCCCCTGGGAGAGGGTTAGGGAGAGGGTCTTATGACGACACCCATTGAAGTCGATTGCACCTTCGACGCCGACGGCCGCGTTCGTGTCCGCCGCGTGCGACTGGGGCGGCCGTGGCAGCCTGTGGAGCAGGGGCGCCAGTGGGCCGACGCCGACGGCCGCCACGTCCTCATCAGGCTGCCCGCCGGTGTCCACGAGCTGCTGTTGCGCGCCGATACGTTGACCTGGGAGTTGCGCCAGTTGCCCGGCGTTCGCCGCCCGGCGTAGACTAACTTCTGTCTCCGCCAGGCTAGCCCGGCGCTAACCCCGGCAAAATCCGCCACAGCGCGAACAGGCTGATGCCAACCAGCACTCCCGCCACCCCCACCGGCAACACCCACTCCACCCATGCCCACCGCCGCACGAGCGGCCGCAGCCAGAACCCCAATCCAGCCACAAACCCCACGGCGATGGGGATGAGCGCCGGGTAGAGGTAGCGCCCCTGATGCTGCACAAACGTCAGGTTATAAGCCACATGCAGGCCGAGGGTCAGCAGGAAAGTCAGGCCAAGGACGAGTGGCCAGTGGCCTGTCGTCTGTCTCTTATACACATCTGACGCTGCCGACGAGCGATCTAGTGTAGATCTCGGTGGTCGCCGGATCATTAAAAAAAACAAATGAGTCAAGTACAGATGAGACGAGGAAGACAACAGAAGAGAGAAAACAAAAGCAAGAAGTACAAGA
>CALLZA010000089.1 GCA_937858165.1 uncultured Ardenticatenia bacterium | reverse complement strand
TAGTGATAACGGACTTCACGAGGTCATGCGTTTAGACAGTATGACCATAGTGTAGGCAGCAGCTATTGTGCAAAACACACTAAGCTACATGATAAGAGAGAGATGAGCAGGGGTCAAGCAGGGGGCCAAAAACGTTTCAAAGTAAGACAGTTCTTGGCGACTATTGTTCCATAATGAAACATCTTCGCTACGTTGCACTTTCTGCCGATTTAGCAGCGATACAAGACCTTGCAACGCACCACAGCAGGTGCATCGCACGGTAGGGAATTAGCGGGACTTGAAGGTGGCCGGCGAGATGTCGAGCGCCTTCATCTTGCGCCACAGCGTCGAGCGGCCGATGCCCAGCAGCCGCGCCATCTCCGTCACTCGACCGCGGCTGGCCCAGCCGGCGCGCAGGATGGCCTCGCGCTCCGCCTCGCTGACGGAGATGACCGGCCGGGCCAGGGGGTAGTGGCCGGTCAATACGCGACCGTTGCGCACGACCTCCGGCAGATCTGCCGGGCGAATGACTCCGTTACGGCACTGGCTCATGGCCCGCTCCAGCACACTCTCTAGCTCGCGCACGTTGCCCGGCCACGGGTAGCGCGACAGGCTCACCACCGCCTCGTCCTCGATCCACATCGCCCGGCTCTCGCGCGCCGTCTGCCGGGCCAGGAAGCGCTCGGCCAGCAGCGGGATGTCTTCCACCCGCTCGCGCAGCGCCGGAACGTCGATCTTGAAGACGCCGAACCGGTAGTAGAGGTGAGAGAGGAAGCTGCCCTGGGCAACGAGGTCTTCGAGATTGGCTGTCGTCGTGGCGATGATGCGCGCATCGACCGGGATGGGCGTGGAGCTGCCCAAGCGCGTCACGTGGCGCGTCTCGATGACGTGCAACAGGGCCGCCTGTAGCTCCAGCGACAGATTCCCGATCTGGTCCAGCAGCAGCGTGCCCCCTTCGGCCAACTCGAACTTGCTCGGCTGGCCGCGGGTGTTGGTGTCCTGCTCATGACCCAGTATCTCGCGCGGCATCAACTCGTGGGGAATGGCCTGGCAGTTGATGTCGATGAACGGCCGCCCGGCCCGCGGCCCGTCGTTGTGGATGGCGCGAGCCAACAGGTTCTTGCCCACCCCACCCTCGCCGCGCACCAGCACCGGGGCCAGGCCGCGCGCCGCCGTCCGCGCCTGGCGCACGATGCGGCGCATCGCGCCGGAGACAGCCTGTACGTCTTCGATGGTCAGCGTCGTCTGCGCCCCGTACTGCTGCTGGGCGATCTGGCGCACGTGTTCGATGGGGCTGAGCAGGGCGACATAGCTGACCGGCAGCGGCCCGGCCTCATAGATCGGCCGCAACGTCAGCATACAGCGCACGTCGCCGCCGGCGGTGGGCAGGGTCAGTTCCACGTCGGCCAGCTCATCCCCCTGCTCGATGGCTTCGCGCACCTCGCCCGGCAGGGCCAGCCCGTCGGCCAGCGCCCGGCCGACCGCGGCGCGGGCATTGGTCTGCAACATCTCGCCCCCCCGAGCGTTCACCCGGCGGAACTCGCCCCGCCGGGTCCCTGTCCCTTTTAACCAACTGAACACTCCGACAAGGGGGAGCGGGGAAACCTGGGGGGCGGGCCG
>CALLZA010000088.1 GCA_937858165.1 uncultured Ardenticatenia bacterium | reverse complement strand
GATTGTGAAAAAGGACAAGCACAAAAACACGGCGGGACCTCCAAAAATTGCCAACAACGAAACGGGCCAGTTGGAGGCGGGCGGCGGCATGGTCCCCCTAGACGGGGGCGGTGTCAACAGGGGTGTGTTGCAAGCCCCCACGCCAAAAACCTCCACCCCCTTCAGCGGCCGGGGCCCAATAGCCGCCGTTATCATGCCCGAGGGCAACGCCTACCGCCAATACCGCTGGTACATCAACAGCATTCACGATGCCAGTAAGAAAGCGGCCACCATCTCCCTAACGACAGACGAAGTCTATGCCCAGGGATTAGATGGCCTCATTACACTTTCGGCTGGCCATGTCAGCCTGACAGCGGCAAGGCTCATAACGGCCGGCCCCAGCCTCTACGTCAGCAAAGGCATCATGTCTGGCTGGACTCAAGGCGACGCCGCCAACCGGGGACAGTTCATCTCCGACCTGGGCGGCGTCCATGACTATGAAGCTCTGGTGCTGCTCGACACCAGCAAGGTGAACCACGGCATGACCGGCGCCATCGCCAACACGGCCGCCTACGGGGCGCTCATCAAGTACAGCGCCACGTCCGGCGGCGTAGACCTGCGCGGCTTTGGCGAGGGCTATGTTGGGGCGTGTATCAGCGGCCGGGCAACACTCGTGACGACCGGCACTAACACCGCCCCGGTTGTCATCGACGGCGCGATTAAGTCCGGAACGGGCATCGCGGCCCTGACAGGCGGTAACCTGTTGACCATCAACAACTACGGCGCAAGCCGGGTCATCGTTAAGCACAACGGCGACATTTACTCCGATTCGACCGCTGGCGTCCTCCTGTTCGACGACCACGACGACGCGGCGCTGTTGCGGGCCCTCAGCTACGAGCTCAACCCAGCGGCCGTCATCCGCAACCGCTTCGACGACTTTGTGACCTACCACCGGGGAGACCTGGAAGCGGCGGGCATCGTCGAAGGTACGATGGTCAACCAGACAGCGCTAACCCGCTTGCTGACCGGCGCGATCTGGCAGCTGCACAGCCGCATTGCTGAGTTGGAAGAGCGCCTGGCCCGGCGAGGCGGTTGAGCAATGGTTTTTGGTGAAGAGAGGCCCAGCAGCGAGAGAGGTGGGAGCATGCCCGCGCAACCGCAAAGCCCGACCGTCCCCGACGCGATCCACACCATCCGCCCCCAGCTCCGCGCCTGGGCGGCGCGCCGGCTGCCCGTCGAACACCCTGAACTGGCGGCGGCCGTGCAAAGGCTCGTAAAACTCAAAACCAGCCCGGCTACAATCGAATTGGCGCTCTTCTCCGCTACCGGCGACCGGCAGCTGGCGAAGTTAGCCCGATACTATGCGGAAGCGATCATCAACGACAAGGAAACAGCCACATGACGCCCAACGACCTCATTCCAACGCCGCGCTGGCTCCTGGGCCAACTGCTCCAGGTCATCACCGCGCCGACCACCAGCCTCACTCTCAACTTCGCCGGCCACCAGCAACTCGGCCAGCTCATCGCCACGGCAACCATGCTGCTGCAACAGCCGGTCGATGAGGCGCGCGCCGGCGCGACGGCAACCCAGGACGAAACCTGTCTCTTATACACCTCTGCAGCTGCCGACGAGCGATCTAGCGTAGATCTCGGTGGTCGCCGGACAATTAAAAAAAAAAAAACAGACAAACAAAAAAAAACAGAGAGACATAACCAA
>CALLZA010000087.1 GCA_937858165.1 uncultured Ardenticatenia bacterium | reverse complement strand
TATGCTGTTTGCTGTTTGGTTTATTTTTTTCTGGTATTTCTTTCTGTGCTGGCTTTTCGTTGTTTTTTTGTTTAAAGATACGGCGACCACCGAGATCGACACTAGATCGCTCGTCGGCAGCGTCAGATGTGTATAAGAGACAGGGGTTGGTCGGCGCGAATGGGCAGCACCTACCCGTGGTTGATCTGGCCGTCAGCACGGAAATCGTCATCGGACCGGTCACAATCGGCCGGCCAGAACACACTGACCCGAAAATCACCGTCCTGGCCGTGTCGCCGGCGGCGGGCGCGGTTCTCAGTGGCACGCAGCCAATCACCTTCAACGTGCGGCTGGCCTACAACGCCGTCTCCCCGCCGGCCCTGCTGGAGATCAGGATCGCCGAAACGGTGGGCGAGAACGGCCGCGGCGTGGCCACGGCGCAGGTCACACTGGACAGCACCAGCGGCGAGATCACCGTCCCGGTCGTGCTGCACCCGGCCCAGGAGTTGAACGCCCCGGCCAAGTTGGGCCTGTGGCTCCAGCTTCGCGCCGACGCCGCAGCGCCGCCACAACTGGTCGCGTGGCCGGAGGGCTACCGCTGGCGCTACAACCCATAAAAGCAAACAGCCGGTCGGCTGAGGGGTGACAGTTATCACTCATTCCTCAGCCAACCGGCCTGTTTTCTCAACTGGCTATGCGAAGAGCTATCTCGATTAAGCCTTCGGCATGATCACCCATAACAGCAGGTAGATCAGAATACCGGGAATGCCGCCCGGCAGCATCATCAGCAGGAAGGCCAGCCGGAACCAGTTCGGGCTGATGCCGAAGAAGTCGCCCAGGCCGCCGCAGACGCCGGCGAACATACCGTTTTGCCGGCGAAGTTGTTTGCTGTCACTCATCTCTTTCATCGTCTCACTACTCCCCGCGAGACTCGTAGTCTCGCGCTAATGTTTGTAACCTCTCAAGACACAGTACGCAGTAGTGCCGCGTGAGTTGCTCTGCCGCCGTGTTCAGCAAGGGTTTTTAGCTAACATTGCGCTTGACATCTACTACGCTAACCTTTACCATCCACATATGGCACTTATACTTGTTATAGTTTATCGACAAGAAGGAGTAACATGCCCCAGTTAAACCTCTACGTCCCCGACGACCTGGCCGAACGCATTCGCTATGCCGCCGAAGCCGCCGACCTCAGCGTCTCGCGCTATCTGGCCGAACTCGTCCGGCGTGAGGTGGAAACGGAGTGGCCGGTCGGCTACTTCGAGACAGTCGTCGGCGGCTGGGCGGGTGAACCGCTGGAACGTGCCCCACAGGGCGTGGCCGAGATACGCGAGCCGTTCGCGCCGGGCGAGTAAGGTGCGGCGATGTATCTACTCGACACGAACGTGTGTATTCGCCTGCTCAACGGTCGTTCGCCCAACGTGACGCAGCACCTGCAACGCCATCGGCCGGCCGACATAGCGCTTTGCGCGGTCGTCAAAGCCGAACTGATGCACGGCGCGCACCGCAGCAACCGCACGGCCGAGAACCTGCGACTGCTCAATGAGTTCTTTGCCCCATTTGTCTCGCTGCCATTCGACGACCGCTGCGCCGACGCCTACGGTCGCATCCGCTCCGACCTGGAGCGGGCCGGGCTGCCCATCGGCCCCAACGATACGTTCATTGCTGCCATTGCCGTCGCCCACAATCTGACGCTGGTGACGGCCAACACGCGCGAGTTTGAGCGAGTGATCGGGCTGGCGATTGAAAACTGGGAGGTGGCGTAGTGCGATTCTCCCGAATCGTGCCCGCGATTCAGAGAATCGCGTTACGACAGGCGCAAATGCTCCATCAACATCGTCATAAACCGCAGGTTATGCACCGTCGCCAGCCGGAAGTAGAGGTTGTCATTGAGCTTGAAGAGGTGGTGTAGATAGCCCAGCGAGTAGCGGCGGCAGGTGGGGCAATCGCAGTTGGACGACACCGGCCCGGCGGCCTTGACGTGCTTGTCGTCGCCGGGGTAGACGTAGCCGAACCAGTCGGCGCCGACCAGCGGCGCGGCGGCCGGGTCGCGGCGGAAGGTGTAGAGGCGGCCGTGGCGGGCGTCGCGGGTGGGCATGGTGCTGTCGAATAGTTCGTAGCCCAGGCCAACGCAGGCCGCTACGCTCGGCGGATGGCCGACGCCCAAGGCGTGGACGGGGAATTGGCGCGGCACCAGTTCGCGCACGGTGGCCAGCATCTCCGTCAACAACTGCCCCTGGCTATCGAGCGGCCAGCCG
>CALLZA010000086.1 GCA_937858165.1 uncultured Ardenticatenia bacterium | reverse complement strand
TGACTATATATATGCATTAGTAGGTGAATATGAGATTAGCATCACGTATAGTGTTTGTATATCTTGTTTTTTCGTTTTTTTTTTTTTGTTTTGTGTTTTTTTTCAAGCAGAAGACGGCATACGAGATCTAGTACGGTCTCGTGGGCTCGGAGATGTGTATAAGAGACAGCCATTGTTCGATCACCAGTTGGGCCTCCCGACCGTCGGCAAAGAGCCAACGGTCGAGGCATTCGCGGCGCAACGTGCTGCTGAAACTCTCGATGAAGGGGTTCTCCCAGGGGCTGCCCGGTGTGATGTACAGAGAGTGGCAACGGCGGTCGCGCGGCCGCAAGCGTGTCTTCTGTCATGACAGAAGGCTGGGATGTGCGACCGCCCCACCGCCGAACGAGCTTGGTCTACCGCCCAGCGTTGCGCCGTATCACCCTGCTAAATCGTCGAGCGCCACACCTAACTCAGCCGCGAGCGTCGACAAGATTTCTACAGTTCCATCCCTTTTGCCCGACTCCAATTGCGACAAGTACGACGCGCTAATACCTACCTTCGCCGCCAGTTGTACCTGATTTAGTCCGCGATACTCGCGCCAGACGCGGATCGGATTGCCGCCATCCAACAGCGCGTACACGACCTCGGCCGGAACCAGTTCCTCTCCCGCAGCGATCCGCTCCATCGCCGCGTCATAGTCGCGCACGTCAGCCAGTATCTCGTTATCTGGATGAGCAGGAGAATCATCCACAGATTTCACAGATTCCACAGATTACTAGGAGCAATAGCTTTCATTCGGTGTGATTACTAGAACCGTAACCTTTTATAGAACGATTGCGCCTAAACGCAAGGCCAATCCAATCAGCGAAAATCAGCGCCCCAATCTGCGTCATCTGCGTCCCGTTCTTCACCCCCCACCCACCCGAATCATCGCCGCCAAACTCCTCTCCACATCCTCCTCCGTCGTCGCCCACGACGACACGCTGATCCGGATCGCCGCCCGCCCTTGCCACACTGTCGGCCCACAGTAGCACGTGCCGTCGGCCTGAATGGCGGCCGCGACGCGCACCGTACGCTCGGCATCGCCAACCACGACCGTCACCTGATTGAGTGCCACCTCGTTCATCACCTCGTAGCCAGCAGCCGCCAGCCCCTCGGCAAAGCGCCGGGCGTGGCGGCGGGTGCGCTCGATGAGGTCGATGACCCCGGCGCGGCCGAGCGCCCGCAGCGCTGCCCACACCTCCACCCCGCGTGCTCGGCGCGACAGCTCCGGCGTGAAGTCCGACGGATTGCGGATGGGGCTGTCCGTCGGCAGGTAGTCGGCGGTGATGGCCATCGCCGCCCGCAGCGCGTTGGCGTCGCGGACGATGGCGATGCCGCTGTCGTAAGGCACGTTGAGCCACTTGTGAAAGTCGGTCGCCCACGAGTCGGCCTCGGCCAGCCCGACCGTCAGACCCGCCAGCCCCGGCACGGCCGCCGCCCACAAGCCAAACGCGCCATCGACGTGCACCCAGGCGTCGGCCGCATGCCCCCACTCGCAAATGGCCGGCAGCGGGTCGAACGCGCCGGAGTGGATGTTGCCCGCCTGAGCGCAGATGATGGTCGGGCCGGACAGGCGCGGTAGCACGTCGGCCCGCATGCGCCCCTGCCCGTCGACCGGCACGCGCACCACCCGCTTGCGCCTGTCTCTTATACACATCTCCGAGCCCACGAGACCGTACTAGATCTCGTATGCCGTCTTCTGCTTGAAAAACAAAAATCTTTACCTCGAACCACGAGCCTCAATGATACAATAAAGACAAGCGAGAAAATAAGTCCGTTCACCAATCAGAAGACCACCACAGTATAACCCAACAGAAAATGTAGCACTAGCAAACAGCAACTA
>CALLZA010000085.1 GCA_937858165.1 uncultured Ardenticatenia bacterium | reverse complement strand
TCTTGTTCACACATTTATTCGTCTCCTTTTTTCTCATATTTTTTTGAGTTGTACACTCCAGTGCAGCTGCACTACACACTTTCGTAGTGGTTCCTGTGACCTCCTCCACAGTATGCTTATCCACATATCATTACATTTATGTGAGCGTCTACCTCACCATGCCTTTGATCAACTGGTTTTTTTTTTAATGATACGGCGACCACCGAGATCTACACTAGATCGCTCGTCGGCAGCGTCAGATGTGTATAAGAGACAGGCTGCGGCCAGACGAGGCCGACAGCCGTGGTGGCAGCACCCACACCCTGTCGCTAGCGATGCTGGCCGCCTACCTGTCGGCCGAGACGGGCGCGGCCGTCCATGTGCTGGGCATCGAGCCGGGCGAAATGGCGTTTGGCGAGGGGCTGTCGCCGGTAGTAGAGGAAACCGTGGCTCAGGCAGCGGCGACATTCACCGATTACTGGCGCAAACTCAACACCGCCTGCTCGGCGATGGCCTCCGGCGAGGCGTCGGTCGTCAACACCTGAAAGACGGCGTCGCCGATGACCGCCAGTTGCCGGCTCGATTCGCTGATGGGCATCGCCCGGGCCCGCTCCAATTCCTGCCCGGCGAAGCGGTAGTAGCCGTTTCCCTCGGCCAGCAGGGCCATCGCCTCGCGCCGTGCCGGCAGGAGTTGGCTTAGCTCCGCCCAACCAGCCAGCGCTTGCGCGTCGATAACCGATTGAATGAACGCCACGGCCAGCGCCTGGCGAGCCGGGTCCGCGGTGGTGATGGCCCAGGCCCAAGTGGTCGTCAGAGGCGTCAACGGCCCCCCTGGGCCGGGCACGCGGGAGTAGGCCAGTTCGGGCGCGCCGGGCGCGGCGGCCAACTCCGCCCGCCGGCCCAGGTAGTAGTCGGCCCGCACCCAGAGGAAGCCGCTGCGCCCCACCTGAAAGTACTGCCACGCCTCATCGAGCGTCTTCAACTGGCGGCTTTGCAGCAGGTTCTCCGGCCGCAGGGCAATTTGCCGCAGCGCCCGGGCCAATGGCTCCACTTGCAGGTCGGGCTGACCGGCTTCGTTGACCAGGGTACCGCCCTCGGCCAGATAGAACTCAAGGCCGAACAGCGCCCCGTCACGGCTGTCGGCCGGCAGCACCAACGTCTGGTTGGTGTCGGAGATGAACGCCGTCCACGCGATCGGAACGGTGCCGGTAATGGCTGCGGGGGCGTAGACCAGGTGGGGCAACCCGGCGGTGGCGAAGGGCACGCCGAACAGGCGCTCGTCGTCGGCAACCTGCGCCGCTGCGTCCGGATAGGCATCGGCGGCCACGATCGGGTCGATCAAGTCGTTCAGAGGAAACAGCAGTTGGCGCACCGCCGGATCGGCGATGGCCCCCGTCGGCAGAGCGATGACGTCGGGCAGGATGGACGGGGCCACCATCGCCCCCGTTCGCAGATAGCTCAGGATGCCGCCCGCGCCCTCAGCCGGCTTCTGTTCGATGAGAACTTCCAGTGGGCCGTTGGCCGCTTCGAAGGCCCGCACCTGGTCGGCCAGTTGTTGCGCGCCCTCCGGCGTCCGCGCGCCGATCTCCGGCGGCAGCCAGACGCGCAGGGGGGACATGGGCGCCGCCGGGGACAGAGGTAGCAGGGTTGCGACCACGGCGCTGTCGTTCGCCGCATCGGCCGTGGCCGTCGGCGCGGCCGACGCAGTGGGTGAAGCGGCCAGATCAACCGGGGTATCGGCTAACAGATCGCAGCCGACCAACAGCAGAAGAAAGGGGAGAATGAGCGGCAACAGGCGGCCGATGGGTTTCATGATGTGCCTCTGTCGGCAGTATAGCACCGTTCGCCGCTGTTGACTGTCGCGCCCACGTGAGGTAAGCTTCTATTCATGTCTTTCGCTTGTGGCTATACTGATCGTATCGTGCAGACGCACCTGTTGGCTTCCATTGCGGGGTGGCCTTCTCGAACTGCGCCTGTATGACGATTCTTATGTAAAGCTGCAGAGTGAGGAATCGGAGCCGGGGCGCAAACCCCGGCTCTTTTTGTTTGTGCTGGCGTTCGTAGTCCAGCGCTGTAGCGCACTGGTCGCGGCGAAGATCGCGCTGAAGCGCTCTACCACGAACTGTTGTTGATGAGGTAAATCGATGGCCGAAATTATCGCTAAACTAGACCGCATTGCCGTCAGCCTGGCCGGACGGCCCATCTTCGCTGACCTGACATGGGAGATTCAGCGCGGCCAGCGCATTGGCCTCGTCGGGCCGAACGGCGCGGGCAAGTCGACCCTCATGAAGTTGGTCGCGGCCGAGTTGACCGCCGACGCCGGAGCCGCCTTCCGCTTGTCGGGGCTGACCTGGGGGCGGCTGGAGCAGGAGCCGCACCTGTCACCGGGCCGCACCGTATTGCAGGAGGCGCTGACCGCTCTGCCCGAGTTAGGGGCCATCGAGCGCGAGCTCGACGCGGTGGCCGACCGCATGGGCCGACCAGAGGTCTATGAGAATACCGCCGCGCTGCAGAAAGCCATGAAGGCCCAGGAGCGCCTGCTGCACCAGTTCGAACAGCTTGATGGGCCGCGCTATGAGAGCCGCGTCAAGGAGACGCTGGTCGCCCTGGGGCTAGACCAGGCACGCTGGAGCACGCTGACTGAGCATCTGAGCGGCGGGCAGAAGAAGCTGATCATGCTGGCCAAGCTGCTGGTGCAACAACCGGGCCTGCTGCTACTCGACGAGCCGGATAACCACCTCGATCTGCCGGCCAAGCGGGCGCTGGAGGGCATCATCCGCGACTACCCCGGCACGGTGGTTATCATCTCCCATGACCGCTATCTGCTGGATGAGGTGGCGAGCCACATCGCCGAACTGGAAAGCGGCCGGCTAACCCTGTACGGTGGCAACTACACCGCCTACACCACCGAGCGCGCCATCCGCCGACTGCGCCAGCAACAGCTGTACACCGCGCAGCAGAAAGAGATCGCCCGCATCGAGGCGGCTATCGCCCGCTTCGAGTTGTGGGCGTCGCTGGTGGTCAACGAGCGTCACATCCGCCAGGCGCGCAGCCGGCAGAAGATGCTCGACAAGATGGACAAGATCGAAAAGGTGAACGAGGCCAAGCGCCTGACACTGGAATTGAACGGCTGGCGCGGCAGTAATAAGGTGCTGGAGTTGGCCGACGTGGCGCGCACGTTCGACAACGGCCGCACGCTCTTCGCCAACCTCAGCCTGACGCTATGGCACGGCGAGCGCGTCGGCCTGGTTGGGCCGAATGGTGCCGGCAAGTCGGCCCTGTTCCGCCTGCTGCTCGAACCCGACAGCGCCTCGGCCGGCGAGGTCAAGGTCGGCCCTAGCATCCAGATCGGCTACTACGCCCAGGAGCAGGAGACGCTCGACCCAGCGCAAGACCTCATCAGTTGCATTCGCGCCGCCGCGCCCCTGACGCGCGAGGCATCGGTGGCCTTCCTGCTGCGCTTCCTGTTCAGCTATGATCAGACGACGCAGCCCATTGGCAAGCTAAGCGGCGGCGAGCGTAGCCGGCTGCAACTGGCGCGGCTGGTGTTGCAGCGACCGAATCTGCTCCTGCTCGACGAGCCGACCAACAACCTCGACATTCCGGCCATCGAGGTTCTGGAGGAGACGCTCAACGAGTTCGTCGGCACGGTGCTGGTGATCTCCCACGACCGATACTTCCTCGACCGGGTAGTTGATCGCATCGTAGAGTTGCGCGATGGGCGGCTGACGGAGTACCTGGGCGGCTATACCGACTACCTGGCCGAGCGCGGCGACGAGGCTTGAGTATGTGCTGGATAAACGGTCGACAGCCGGCCGTTTATCCAGCACATACTCAAGCAATCCGTGTATAATCCGCCCGATGAGCCAAGGAACCGCCAAAGCACTTGCCCTAGACGCACCGGAGATCGACGCTTTTCAGACAACGGCCGCGGCCATCCGCGCCGAGCTGGCCAAGGCCATCGTCGGCCAGGACGAGGTCGTGCGCCACGTGCTGATCGGCCTGGTCAGCAACGGCCACACGCTGCTGGAGGGCGTGCCCGGGCTGGGCAAGACCCTGCTCATCCGCGCTCTGGGCCGGGCGCTCGACCTGAGCTTTAGCCGCGTCCAGTTCACACCCGACCTGATGCCGGCCGACATCACCGGCACGGAGATCATGGAGGAGCGCGACGACGGGCGGCGCGGCTTTCGCTTCCAGCGCGGCCCCGTCTTTGCCAATTTGGTGCTGGCCGACGAGATCAACCGGGCCACGCCGAAAACCCAGTCGGCCCTGCTGGAAGCGATGCAGGAGCGCACGGTGACGGTCGCTAACACCACCTACCCGCTGCCAGCGCCCTTCTTCGTCCTGGCCACGCAGAACCCAATCGAACAGGAGGGAACCTATCCTCTGCCGGAGGCGCAACTCGACCGCTTCCTGTTCAAGGTCAACGTACCGTTCCCGTCGGCCGGCGAACTGAGTGAAATCCTGGCCCGCACGACCGGCACGGTCGAGCCGGAGTTGTCGCCCGTGGCCGACGGCGCGGCGCTCATCGCCATGCAACGCGTGGCGCGACAGATTCCCATGCCGACGGCCGTGGCCGACTACGTCAGCCGCCTTGTCGTCGCTACCCACCCCGGCGGCAGCGCCAGCCGCCTGGTCAACGAGACGATTCGTTACGGGGCCAGTCCGCGCGGCGGCCAGGCGTTGGTTCTGGGGGCCAAGGCGCTGGCCCTGTTCGACGGGCGCTACAACGCGAGCTTCGACGACGTGGCCGCCGTCGCCCCAGCCGCGCTGCGCCACCGCCTCCTTCTCAACTTCGAGGGGCAGGCCCAGGGCATCAGCCCCGACGACGTCATTGCCGAGCTGCTGGCCGTTGTGCCGCGCGAGCCGGGCGGCCGATCCTAGCCCATGCGCCTGTTTGACGACACCACGCTGCGCACGCTGGAGCGCCTGAGCCCTGTCTCTTATACACATCTCCGAGCCCACGAGACCGTACTAGATCTCGTATGCCGTCTTCTGCTTGAAAAAAAAAACTAAGCACACACACCTACCAACGCTATCTGCACCACATACAACATTATACAGAAAATAACCAGCTCTCAAGCCAGCGCCATAACCGTGTAGAACGTACGCGGATCTCACACCTCAGAA
>CALLZA010000084.1 GCA_937858165.1 uncultured Ardenticatenia bacterium | reverse complement strand
ATAGCTAGCACTGTGTCGCTGCTCTGCTTCGTTTCGAGCCTTGGCGAGTGGCGCTTACGAGTGCCATCTGTCAGCGGTTCTCGTAGGTCTGTGCGCTTCTCTCGAGAGTTATCCATGCGCAGCTCGTTGCACTCTCTGCTTGGTCGTGTCTGTATGCTGTCGCTCATTTTTTTTTTTTTTTTTTGTTGTTTTTTTTAATGATACGGCGACCACCGAGATCTACACTAGATCGCTCGTCGGCAGCGTCAGATGTGTATAAGAGACAGGTGCAGTCGGTAGCCGCCTTCGGCGGGGTGCTTGGCGGGTTGCTGATGAGCGCCTGGGGCGGACCGAAGCGGCGGGTGCGTGGCGTGCTGTGGGGGATGACGGCCGAGAGCTTGCTCGGCCCCATTGTCCTGGGGGTAGCCCGCGGCTTGCCGGGCTGGATCTTCGGCAGCTTCATGTCGCAGGCGTTCATCCCCATCATCAACGGCTCCAATCAGGCCATCTGGCAGTCGAAGGTGCCGCCGGCTGTCCAGGGGCGCGTCTTTGCCACGCGGCGAATGATCGCCCAGTTCAGCTTCCCCATTGCCGTGCTGTTCGCCGGGCCGCTGGCCGACCGGGTCTTCGAGCCGGCCATGCAAGGCGATGGTGCGGCGGCGGCGCTCTTTGGCCCATTGGTGGGCACTGGACCGGGGGCAGGGATGGGGCTGATGGTTGCGCTGAGCGGCGTGTTTGGCGCGGCGGTAGGGATCATTGGCTATCTGGTGCCTGCTGTGCGCCATGTGGAGCAAATTCTGCCCGACTTTGACGCCACCGTTGCTGCGCCCCAAAGCGAGCCGGCCGAAGTGGCTATGTAAGGTAACAACATCATGACCACCACCGACGACCAACTCATTGAATGGGACAGCGGCACAGCCTACGATCTCTTTGCCAGCCTCGTGGTGCTCCACGACCCGGAGAAGTACGGGTTGCGCGGCTCGTGGGCAGCGGGGGTACGCTCGCGGCTGCCCGCGGCCGAGCGCGAGTTTCTGCAAAGGGTCAAGGGCATCATCTGGCCGATGCGTTGGGTCTATTTGCTGCCCGCGCCCAAGGATGCCGCCACGGCCCTGGCCGTGCTGGGCGATCTATCGGCCGAGGGGCGGCTGACTGCGCTTACGTCCGGCTTGCCGGCCACGGCCGAGCCTCTGCTCCACACCGTGGCCACACGGGGCGAATGGAGCGAGCCGGAGTTGCGGGAGTTGATGAGCCTGATGCAGGAGAAGGACTGGCGGTTGCAGCCGGCCGCGGCCGTGCGGAAGACCGCCACCGATGTCCTTAACCTCTGGGCCAACCCGGTGGCCAACGCCGATAGGCTGCTGTCGGCGCTGGAGTGCTATCACGAGGTCTTCTTCGCCGAAGAAGAGGCTCGTATCCGACCGCAACTGGATATCGCCTTGGCCCGCGCCCAGGGCCTGGCTACCCGGTTGCCGCAGGCGGCGCTGCTGGAAGAGCTGTCGCAGGGGCTGCGTTTGGCCTATGATGACCGTCGGAGCCGGGTGCTGGTGCTGGCGCCCTCCTTCTGGGCCACACCTTTTGTCATCCTGACTTCAATGCGTGACGACAAAGCACTGTTCATCTATGGTGCGCGCCCGGCCGATGCCTCGCTCGTGCCCGGCGATTTGGTGCCCGACGCGCTCTATCAAGCGCTCAAGGCGTTGGCCGACCCGACGCGCCTCCGCATCCTGCGCTATCTCAGTGACGAGCCGATGACCCCGGCCCAACTGGCGCGGCGGCTGAGGTTGCGCTCGCCAACGGTCATCCACCACCTCGACGCGCTGCGCCTGGCGCGGTTGGTCATCATCACGCTGGAACCGGCCGGGCGGCGCTATGCCGTGCGCCCCGATGCGGTGGCGGCGGTTTTTGATCTGCTGACAGGTTTTCTGGCGGGTGAAGAGTGAGTGTTATGCGGGGTGCGGTTGGGCTCGTTAGGAGTGCCCTGCCGATCAGGGGGAGATGCAGAGCCTGCTCGCGCTGACCCCGCATCTCCTTGCTCCTTCTCCCTGATACCAACCCGAAGGCAGACGGGAGCCCGTCCACCATCTGCGGTCATGGTAAGGGAGAGTTGTTGCAATCGCCGTAAAAAAGGCGTGAATAAATGCTGGGGAGCAGGAGTGAAGGCATCTCCCTTCGTTGCCTGGCCGATTTATAGCCGCCGCAACTCGTCGCCGATGATCTCCAGCCCTTCGCGCACAATGGCATCGTCCTGGGCGTAGTTCATGCGGATGCACTCCTCGGTATGCCGCCACTCGCCGGGCAGGCCGGGGAAGAAGTAGTGGCCGGGAACGATCAGGACGCGCCGCGCTTTCAGCCGTTCGTAGAGCGCGGCCGAGCTGATAGGCATGTCCTTGAACCAGAGCCAGAGAAAGAACGCCCCTTCCGGCGCGTGGACGTAGTAGTCTACGTCGCGCAGGGCAGTGGGCAAACAGTCGAGCGCCCGGCGTGCCTTGGCCGCGTAGTGGGGCTGGATGACTTCGCGGCTGAGGCGCAGCACGTCGCCGCTGCGCACCAGATCGTGGGCCATGTAGGCGCCGAAGTTGCCCGGAGCCAGCGACAGGACGGCATTGGCCGCGCCGATGGCCGCGGCGATCTCGGGCCGGGCGACGACGATGCCGGTGCGTGCCCCCGGCAGGCCCAGTTTCGACAGGCTGAGGCAGAAGACGATGTGCTCGTCCCACACCGGCCGCACCTCACGGTAGAGGATGCCGGGGAAGGGCGGGCCATAGGCGTTGTCGATGATGAGCGGGATGTCGTTGTGCTTTGCAATGGCGTGGAGCCGGGCGATCTCGTCGTCGGTCAGGACGTTGCCGGTGGGGTTGGTCGGCCGCGAGACGCAAATGGCGCCGATGTCGTCCGTCACACGCAGGGCGTCAAAGTCCACACGGTACTTGAACTGCCGCCCGGGCAGATGTTCGATCTCAGGGCGATAGGAAACGAATAGGTCATCGTCGAGGCCCACGTCGGCGTAGCCGATGTATTCCGGCGTCAGGGGGAGCAGAATCTTCTTGTGTGAGCCGTCGCTAAACCGCCCGGCGAAAAGGTTAAATAGGTAGAAGAACGCCGTCTGGCTGCCGTTGGTCAGGGCGATGTTGTTTTCGTCGATGGGCCAGCCGCATTCGCGCCGCAGCAGGTCGGCCACGGCAGCGCGGAAGGCACGGTCGCCGGCCGGCGGGGCATAGTTGCCCCCGAGCCGCTCGAAGGCGTCGCCATCAGCCATGCCCGTCGTCATCCGCTCGCGCAGGCAGGCTTCGACCTGAGGGATGCGGCTGGGGTTGCCACCGCCGAGCATGATCATCTCCTGCCCGCCGGCCATGGCGTTGCCCAGGTCGTCCATCAACTGCAAGATGCCGCAGTCGCGGACGAACTTTTCGCCGAAGGTTGATACGTTCATTGTGTTACTCCTCACTTATGAGGTTCCAGGGGCCAGGTTCCAGGGGCCAGGGCAAGAGCGCACCAGTCCGAGACCTCTCCCTTATTCCGTTACCAGTCGATGGTGTAGAGCGGTAAGCATTTTGCTGACCTCTTCCGCAAGATGCCATAGCGGTGTTAGGTCATCTCGACTTGCCAGTTTCAGCCTCCCGGCCAGAATCAGGTACGTTTCCACTTCGGCTAATGACCCTCTCGCCATGCTGACAAAATGCGCATAATCCTTTCTCGTTCCCCGTGAATGACCTTCAGCAATGTTCGCGGCAATGGAAATGCACGCTCGTCGCACCTGTGAGGTGATGCCGAACTGCTCTCGCTTCGGGAAGGTGTCGCTCAGCTTGTAAACCTCCTCGATAAGCGTCATTGCCCTCTGCCACACAACCAGATCGCGGTAGGACTCTACTTGTGACACCGTTCATGCCTCAGTAAGACGAATGTCCGGTTCTAGACGACAGGAGCCAGGAGAGGGCGTTCTTACCCTGGAACCTGGCCCCTGGAACCTGGCCCCTATCTTAGTGCCCATTCATCAAAATCGGCTCAATCCGCTCCATGGCCCAGTCGATCTGCTCCTTGGTGACGACCAGCGGCGGGGCGAAGCGAACGACGGTGCCGTGGGTATCCTTGGCCAGGATACCTGCATCGCGCAGCGCGTCGCAATAGGGTCGGGCCAGGCGGGTGAGTTCGACACCGATCAGCAGCCCCTTGCCACGTACTTCCTGAATGTGCTCACCCTCGATGCGTTCCAGTCGCCCTTTAAAGTAGGCGCCGATTTCGCGCGAGCGATCGACCAGCCCCTCATCGACCAGCACGTTGAGGGCGGCGCGGGCAATGGCCGAGCCGAGTGGGTTGCCGCCGAAGGTGCTGCCGTGGTCGCCCGGTCGCAGCAGGCCGAGCACTTTGCGATCGGCGACGACGGCCGAGACGGGATAAAAGCCGCCGCTGAGCGCCTTGCCCAGGGTGACCATGTCCGGCCGGACGCCCTCGTGGTCGCAGCACAGCAGCGCGCCGGTGCGGCCGAGGCCGGTCTGAATCTCGTCGGCCACGAACAGCACGTTGTGGGCGGCGCAAATCTCGGCCACGCGCTGTAGGTAGCCCGGTGACGGCACACGCACGCCGCCTTCGCCCTGAATCGGCTCGACCAGAAAGGCGACGGTGTTGGGCGTGATGGCCGCTTCCAGCGCGTCGGCGTCGTCGTAAGGGATGGTGACGAAGCCAGGCGTCAGCGGGCCAAACTCCTCGCGGTACTGCTCAACGCTGGAGAAGCTGATCAACGTCGTCGTCCGCCCGGCGAAGTTGCCTTCGCAGACGATGATCTCCGCCTGGTTGTCGGGCACGCCCTTCATGCGATAGCCCCACTTGCGGGCAGCCTTGATGGCCGTCTCGACCGCTTCCGCGCCGGTATTCATGGGCAGGGCCATCTCGTAGCCAGTCAGTTCGCACAGCTCGCGCATGAACGGGCCGAGCTGGTCGTTGAAAAAGGCGCGCGAGGTGAGGGTCACCTTGTGCATCTGGGCGACAGCCGCTTCCAGGATGCGCGGGTGGCAATGGCCCTGGTTCACGGCCGAGTAGGCCGACAGGCAATCGGGGTAGCGCCTGTCTCTTATACAACTCAGCCGCTGCCGCCGCGCGATCTAGTGGGAATCACGGTGGACGCGGGAGCATGAGA
>CALLZA010000083.1 GCA_937858165.1 uncultured Ardenticatenia bacterium | reverse complement strand
TTAAGCGTATTAACCGAAGCCGTCGTTGCCTGGCTCGAGCACCTGCCTTTCGCTACGGCTTGCTCTCTCATGGGCGTCGATGATGCGTCGCTCGCGCTTGTTTACAAACCTTTCGAATAGTTACTTAGATGAAGTAACCAGCCACAGGCTTCGCAGATTACGCCGATTACTTGGCAATAAAAGGAGATGGATAATGAAATACCTGCTCACGTCGGCCGGCATCAAGAACGATAGCATTCACAACGCACTGGTTGAGCTGCTCGGTAAACCCATCGCCGAGGCCAGCGCCCTCTGCATTCCCACCGCAAGCTACGCCTTGCCCGGCGGTGGAGCTATGGCATGGGGGTTCATCAGCGGACAAGAGCCTAGCTGCCCCATGTGCGAATTGGGTTGGAAATCCTTGGGTGTGCTGGAGCTCACCGCGCTGCCGAGCCTTGGTAGAGACCACTGGGTTCCTTCTGTCCAGGCGACCGACGTTCTGCTGGTGAATGGCGGCGACCCGTTGTATCTGAGCTACTGGATGCAGCAGTCGGGCCTGGCCGACCTGTTGCCGTCTCTGCGCGCGGTCTACGTGGGGCTGAGCGCCGGGAGCATGGTGATGGCTCCCAACATCGGCCAGGATTTCGTCGGCTGGCAGCCACCCAGCGGCAGCGATGAAACGCTGGGAGTAGTCGATTTCGCCATCTTTCCGCACCTGGATCACGAGGAGCTGCCGTGGAATACCATGGCTAACGCGGAAAAATGGGCCGCCGGGATGCCAATGACCACGTACGCCATCGACGATGAGACGGCCATCAAGGTGGTCGATGGCGTCGTCGAAGTCGTTTCCGAAGGCCATTGGCGACAGTTTAAACGCTAACGAATGGACACCACGCCTGCGCCGCGACCGCTGCTGACGGCTCCGCCGCAGCCCGTCGAGCCGACCGGTACAGCCGTCGGCCGCGGCGCGCGCTGGCTGCTGCTCATCGGGGTCTTTTTCGTCCTGGGCATCCTCGCCGGGATGGTGCTGTTCAGGGTTGGCGTCGAGCTACCCTCAACCCTTCCGCCGTTGCAACTGCTACTACTTCTGATTGTTGGACTGTGGTTTGTCACGCTCTGGCACGAGCTGGGCCACGCCCTGGCCGCGCGGCTGGTCAACTGGCGGCTGCTGACCATCGCCGCGGGGCCACTGGCCCTGCGCCAGACGCCCAAAGGCTTGCGGTTGGCGCGCAATCCACTGAACCGCGCCTGGGGTGGCTTTGTCTACGCCATCCCCCGTGATGACCGCCAACTCCGCCGCCGGCGCTTCGTCATGGTGGCCGGAGGCCCGGTCGCCAGTCTCCTGCTGGCCTTGCTGGCCGCCGCCGGCCTAGTCGCCTCTGACGGGGCCGGGGTCTGGCCTGTGGTGGCCTCTCAGGTGGCGCTGATGTCTCTGGCCATTGGCGTGCTGACGCTCGTGCCGCACCGCTCCGGCGGGCTGACCAGCGACGGCGGGCAGATGTGGCAGTTGTTACGCGGTGGGCCGGGCGTCGAGCAGCGTCTGGCGACCCAACTGCTGCTGACGGCACTCGTTGGCGGTGTGCGGCCGCGCGACCTGGATGAGACACTCGTGGCGCGAGCGCTGGCGGCCACCGACCCACCCGACGCCACCACGGCGCACTACCTCGCCTACTGGCGCGAGATGGATCGCGGTAACATCACGGCCGCCGCATCTCACCTCGACTACGCCCTGAACCATCGGGCAGCAACGACGCCTGTCGCCCAGGCCGCCTTTGCCGCCGAGGCCGCCTATCTAACCGCGCGCCACGACCTGACGCCCGATGCGCCGGCCACAGCCGCAGCGTGGCTGAAGCTGGCCACGCTGCGCGGTCTGGCGGACTCCAACTACCGCCGGGCGCAAGCCGCTGTCCATCTGGCCCACGGTCGCACCGTCGAGGCCCTTGCCGCGGCCGAGGACGCGATTCGGCTGCTCGGCCAGGCCATCGACGCCGGCGGGGCCGCGGCCGAGCGCGAGTGGCTGGCGGCGCTGCGCGACGCGGCGATCGCCGGGGGCGACGCATGACGCCGCGCCGACCCTGGTGGCCGGCGCTGTTTGTGCTGGTAGTTGTCGCCGCGGCTGTCGCCTACTACCGCGCCGTCTGGGGCGACGTGGCCGCGCTCGTCGCCGCGCTCGATCACTGCAAAGAGCTGTACTGCGACTTTACCCGCCAGTACTACCCCACCGGCCGCGACGTGCTGACGACCGGCCAGCCGTCCAATGGCTACTTCTATAGCTCCTTCTTTGCCCTGCTGCTGGCCCCCTTTGGCCGTGTGACGTTAGGCACGGCCGTGGCCCTTTGGTCCCTCGTCCAACTGCTGGGCATCGCTCTGCTGCTGTTGCCGGCCATCGACTTCTACCGCGCATCGCCGCGCGCCTATGCCCTCTATGTCGTCCTGCTGACCTTCTCCATGCCCCTGCTGCACAACCTCAAGTGGGGGCAGGTCAGCGCGCTGGTGACCGGCTGCGCCTTCGCCGCACTCTTCCTATATCGGCATGGCCGCATCACCGCGGCGGCCGTCGTCCTGGGCTTTGGCGTGGCCATCAAGTACTACGTAGTCGTCGTCGCCTTCTACTTTCTGCTGCGGCGCGACTGGCGCTTTCTGTTTGTCCTGGCTGCGGCCGTGGCTCTCTTCTGGCTCGTCATTCCCACGGCCGTGCTGGGGCCGGAGGGCAACTGGCAGTTCTACGTGACGGTGCGCGACCGCGTGGCCCATGCGGTGACCACCTGGATGCCCGAAGACATCAACGCCCAGTACTTACCCAGCGTCGTCGGTCGCTGGTTGGGCACGGCGGCCGGGCGCGGCGTCTGGCGCTGGCTGGGGTACGGGTTGTTTCTGTCTCTTATACACATCTCCGAGCCCACGAGACCGTACTAGATCTCGTATGCCGTCTTCTGCTTGCAAAAAAAAAACACAGCCAAGTATCACAACGCTCGCCCTGTATACATGAATCAATCAAGCAGTCTCTTAATAAAACTAGGAACGTCGAGACATACAACCATATTACGAACAAGTCGAGTACACACAAGTGACTCAGCACTACACTGCTCAGAC
>CALLZA010000082.1 GCA_937858165.1 uncultured Ardenticatenia bacterium | reverse complement strand
TGTGTGGGCGAGTGTCGTATATGCGTATTATGACGATATTGTGTAGGAGAATAGACTGGTGTTATGAGCAATATGGTCTTACATACCGTTTTTTTTTTTTTTTTCAAGCAGAAGACGGCATACGAGATCTAGTACGGTCTCGTGGGCTCGGAGATGTGTATAAGAGACAGGGCCGGCGCCATCTGCTCGGGCGCGAACGACAGACGACCGCGCAGATCGAGCGGCGCTGTCGTGTGATTGAGCCCGAGGGCAAAGACACTCACGGCACAATTGTAAGTTTTGCGGCGCGACGGGCTTGACTCGTGTCAAGCCGGGTCGTGTACCCCGGGTAAGCCTGTACTTTCGATGGGACCGCTGGACGCCCTGTGGCACCTTGCCAACCTGTTCGTGCCCGCGCTCGCGCTGGGTGCGCTGGCGGCTGCCTGTGCCAAGCTGCTGTGGCGGCGCGACCTGGCCGGTGTGAGCTGGCGCCGCCTGGCCGGCCCGGCCGCCACGGCGGGCGCGCCGGGGCCGCCGGGCCGCCCGGGCTTGGCGGGGCCCGGCGGCGCGAAGGGCCCCCTCGGCCCGCGTGTCCCTGCCCTCGGCCGTGTCTTATTCACACCCTGCGGGGTCGCCGGGGGGGTGTGGGGGAGGATTTTGGTAAGTTGGTCAAAAAGTCAATGGACGAGACCGAGGCCCCCACCGCCGCTCGCTCGGTCGGGAGAACAGGCCTGGTCGGCGGCCGCGGCCCCCAGGGTGGGTCGGAGTGGAATCTTAGTGGCCTCTTAGGCGACAATGCCCCGATGGACTTCGACAGCCTGGCCCGTACGTCCTCTGTCGACTGGATCGGGCAGGCCGCCCACCAGCCGCTGCAAGCCGGCGAATGCCCCCTGTTGCCCGCCGAGGATCCGTTCTATGAACCGCCGCCGGGTTTCCAGCACGCGCTACCGGGCACGGTGCTGCGCTCACGCGACGCCGAGCTGGCCTTTTTGGGCCTGATCCCGCAGCGGCTGCACGCCACTCAACTGCTTTACCGGACCACTGATCGCAACGACATCCCGCAGGCCACGGTGACCACGCGGTTGAAGTCACGTGCGCGTTCATTGCTGAGATTGAGTTCACCCAGGACGACCTCGGCCGCGTCGAAGTCTACTCGGCCGCGGATCGTATCCGTGACCGAGCGCGCCTGCTCGAAGATCTCCTTCTGCATGAAGTGGCGGTATTCGCCCTTGACGGCGCTGACCGGGTCCCAGGCGATGGTGTGGAGTTCGACCGGCGCCAGGCGGCCGTCGAGGTCGGTCACGCGGTAGCCGTCGGCCGAGATGACGGCCATCTGGCGACTCTCCAGGAAGATGATGCGCCGGGTATACTCCAGGATGGCCTGGATGTCGGAGGCGATGAACATCTCCCCCTCGCCCAGCCCCAGGGCGATGCCGCCGGCGTTGCCGATGCGGGCGCAAACGAGCTGGTCGGGCGTGTCGATGCTCATGAGCACGACGGCGTTGGCCCCCTCCAACTGGCGCAACGTCCGGCGCGCGGCTTCTGCCAGTGACAGGCCGGCGGCCATGTAGCGCTCCACGAGCTGGACGATGACCTCGGTATCGGTTTCGGAGCGGAAGGCGACACCCTCGGCGGTCAGCTCCTCGCGCAGGCTCTGGTAGTTCTCAACGATGCCGTTGTGGACGAGGACGACGCGGCCGTCCATGCCCAGATGGGGGTGGGCGTTGCGGCGGCTGGGCGCGCCGTGGGTGGCCCAGCGCGTGTGGCCGATGCCCACCTGGCCGGCCAGCGGCTCTTGGGCCAGCAACGCCTCCAGATTGCCCAGCTTGCCCACATCGCGCCGGATGTCGATGCTGTCGCCGTCGAGGACGGCGATGCCGGCCGAGTCGTAGCCGCGATACTCCAGGCGCTTCAGACCGCCCATGACGACGGCCGGAGCCTGTCGCGGGCCAATATAACCGACAATACCACACATGGTTCAACCTCCAGGGCTGCCGCGGCGACAGTGCGCCGGCGGCCGGGGCCGCGGCTGCTCCGGCAGGGCCAAAGGCGAATGAGTACGCGCCCTTTCCCGCCGTCGGCCGGAATAAATTGATTGTCGGCGTTCCCGTGGAGTTGGACCCACGTCCGGGGACGCCCCTTCACCATCGTTGACCACACGCCGGGCGCTTTGTCAGCGCGGTTGCCCGCGCCGCGTTCCGCGCGGCTCGCTCGAAGGGGCCAAAGCTCAGGGTGTGGTCGTCCCTGGGAGGCATCCGCTGATCTTTCGATTTTCGCCGGTTTGCCCGGCTTAGCCCCGCGTCGCCGCGGGGAACCTCCACCTCGTCAGGCGGAGCAATTATCGGTTGTCAGTCGGGTGACTGACAACTGATAACTGCTCCGCCCCATGCGCTATCTCGCCCCTCGGACGGCGGGCCGGAGCAAGGCCGCCCGTCCGCTTATTCGGTTGTGCGGCCACAGGATAGCGGCCACTCTACCGCCTGTCAAGCGGCGAGGAGTGAATTCCTCGCTGAGAGTGGCGTAAGTTGGGGAACCCGCCCCTTGGAACGCGCGTCCCATAGACATATAATCATAGGGTGCGTATAGCGTCGAGAAGAGATCCACAGATTACACAGATTCTAAAGAGGAATCTGTGTAATCTGTGGATAAACCTCTGCGCGAGGATAGGGTTACTATGAGTTCCGACATTCTGTGGTACATCGGTGGCTTTCTGCTGGTGCTGACGCCCATCGTCATCATCCACGAGCTGGGCCACTTCTGGGCGGCCAAGCTGACCGGCGTGCGCGTCGAGGAGTTCGGCTTCGGCCTGCCGCCGCGGGCCATCAAGGCTGTCTCTTATACACATCTCCGAGCCCACGAGACCGTACTAGATCTCGTATGCCGTCTTCTGCTTGAAAAAAAAAAAACAAAATAAAAAAAAAAAAAAAAAGATGTCGTAATAGATATGAACACGATAAACTGTGACACATAATCTACAGTCCAAGTCATCTCCAAGAAAAAGATCTAGAAGCGATGTAACTATAGTAGAACACAAAGTGAGTGATGACCACAGAGTAAACGTAACTTAAATAAATACACAGATAACACAGACA
>CALLZA010000081.1 GCA_937858165.1 uncultured Ardenticatenia bacterium | reverse complement strand
TGTGTTGAATATTACGTAGGTCTTCTGTTGTCTGTACTATACTGTGTGTGTGGGTGTTTTATTTGTTAGATTATAGTTTGTACGTACTGTATATGTACTTTATTTTAGATGTTTGTCTTGTTTTTTTTTTTTTGTATTTTTTGTTTTTTTTTTTTTGTGTGTGTGTGTGTGTGTGTGTGTTTTGTTGTTTTTTTTTTTCAAGCAGAAGACGGCATACGAGATCTAGTACGGTCTCGTGGGCTCGGAGATGTGTATAAGAGACAGCTTTGTGGGCATCGCGCTCCGTTCGCTTGTCGAGACAGTGGCCTGTTTGCATTTGATTAATCGCCACTGTCGTCCTGCGAACGTGCAGCTTCTGCGTGATGCTTACCGCGACAGCGAAAAGTTGTTTGCCAAGCTCCAGGCCTTCAAGCACGCTCTCTCGTCGTCGGCAGTGCACGAACCGTCACCTGAGTATGAAATGGATGCTTCTGAGCCGTTCTAGGCGACGGCCGAAAGAGTGACCGCTGACGGCCGACGGACGTCGTCCGTCATTCTGGCAGCCGTCGGCGGTCGGCCGTCGGCGGTCGTCGGTCACTCCGTCGCCGGTCCTCCACCGCCCACCCACAAGTCGCCATTTTGGAACATTTGAGTTATAATCGGCCTGCTATCAGGGTGCTAAAGCAATGCAAAAGCAGGGCCAAACCACGACGCTTCCGGGCGTCTTTTCGACGCTGTCGGCCGGGTTCGAGTTGACCACTCGCTACCTGTGGCTGATGGTCATTCCGGCCGCGCTCGACCTCTTTCTCTGGATCGGGCCGCGGCTGAGCTTCCGCGCGCTCATCGAAAACCTGATCGCCACCAGCGCGGCCCAACTGCCGACGGATGTGCTGGCGATCGACGTGGGGGCGCTGACGGAGGCGGCCGGGCGCGTCAACCACTTCGTCTACCTCAGCGTCTCGCTGCTGGGCGTGCCGGCGCTGATGGCCGGGCCGATGCCGGAGAAGACGCCCATCACCCCGCTGGTCATCGAGGGCGGCGGCCTGGGGGCGTGGTTCGGCTGGCTGGTGGCGTTCACGCTGGTGGGGCTGCTGCTGACGGCGCTGTTCTATAACCTCATCGCCTACGCCATGCGCCGCTCGCTGGCGACCACAGTGGAGATGCCGCCGCTCGGCCCGGCGCGCTTCGTGCGCCGCACGCTGCACACCTGGCTGCGGCTGGTGGCGCTGCTGGCGCTGGCGGTGGCGCTCATCCTCGTCATCACCATCCCCATCGCCCTGCTGGCCGGTTTGGTGGGCCTGCTCAGCCAGACCATCGCCGTCGTCGTCCTGTTCGGGGCGGTGGTGCTGCTCATGTGGCTGCTGATGTTCCTCAGCTACACGCCGCAGGGGATGCTGCTGAACCCGCGCCGCTTCCCGTTCGCCATCGCCGACAGCGTGCGCCTCTTCCGGCACAACCTGCCGGCGGCGCTGGGGCTGCTGGCCGTCGTGCTGCTGGCGCGGCAACTGCTCAGCACCGTTTTGTTGACCGCCGACTCGGGCACGTGGGTGACGACGATCAACATCCTGGCCCACGCCTACATCGTCACCGCCCTGACCGTGGCGCTATTTATCTTCTACCGCGACCGTTTTGTCGTTTATCTAAGGCAGAATACGAAACCACAGATTTCACCGATTTCACAGATTGACGAGGGATGATCCGCCGATTGGGAGAAGACCTCACGCAAAGATCGCGGAGGACGCAAAGAACGTAAGAAGAAATTTGAACCTTGGCGTGCTTGGCGATCTTGGCGTGAGGTTCTTTCCAAATCTGTGTAATCTGCGAAATCTGTGGTTTGGATCTTTAGTGACCTATGACCAGTAAGACCAAGCAGAACGAGGCCATTGCGGCCACCCATTACGACGCCGGTAACATCCAGGTCCTGAAGGGACTGGAGGCCGTCCGCCGCCGCCCCGGCATGTACGTTGGCGGCACGGATGTGAAGGCCTTCCACCATCTGACCAACGAGATCGTCGATAACTCCATCGACGAGGCGCTGGCCGGGCGCTGCGACCGCATCGAGGTCACCATCCACCCCGACTCCAGCGTCAGCGTCAGCGACAACGGCTACGGCATCCCCGTGGCCGAGCACCCGACGGAGAAGGTGTCGGCCCTGCAGGTCGTCCACACCAGCCTCCACTCCGGCGGCAAGTTCGACAACGCCGCCTACAAGGTGTCGGGCGGTCTGCACGGCGTGGGCGCGGCGGCGGTCAACGCCCTGTCGGAGTGGATGGAAGTGACCGTCCGGCGCGACGGGGCGGTCTGGCGGCAGCGCTATGAGCGCGGCGTGCCCATGACGCCCGTGGTGCGGCTGCGCGACCTGAAGAAGGGGGAAGAGACGGGCACGACGACGACCTTCAAGGCCGACGAGACGATCTTCACCGAAGACCACGAGTACCGCTTCGAGATGTTCGCCAACCGCTTCCGCGAGATGGCCTTCGTCACCAGCGGCGTGTTCATCCGGCTGCGCGACGAGCGCGTGTCGCCCGCCCGCGAGATGAGCTTCTACTTCGAGGGGGGCGTGCGCTCCTTCGTGCGCTATCTGAACCGCAACCGCAAGGCGCTCCACGAGCCGGTGCACGTGCGCAAGGAGCTGGAGAACATCGACGTCGAGGTGGCCATGCAGTACACCGACGGCGTGGCCATCAGCGAGTACGCCTTCGCCAACACCATCAACACCCCCGACGGCGGCACGCACCTGACCGGGGCGCGCACGGCGCTGACCCGCGTCATCAACAACTACGCCCGCAAGAACAACTTCCTGAAGGAGAAGGACAAGAACTTCTCGTCCGACGACACGCGCGAGGGGGTGACGCTGGTGGTCAGCGTGAAGCACCCCGACCCGCAGTTCGAGAGCCAGACGAAGGTCAAGCTGATGAACGCCGAGGTGGCCGGGCTGGTCTCGGCCGTGCTGGGCGAGGCGCTGGCCAACTTCCTGGACGAGAACCCGCGCGAGGCCAAGCGCATCATCGACCGCTGCCTGACCAGCTCGCGCGCCCGCGACGCGGCCAAGGCGGCCCGCGAACTGGTGATGCGCAAGAGCGCCCTGGAC
>CALLZA010000080.1 GCA_937858165.1 uncultured Ardenticatenia bacterium | reverse complement strand
TAGATAGTCTGTGTGGTAATATACAGTGTATGCTGATGGTGGTGAGGTATGGCGCTCATAAGAGTGGACTGTGTCTTCAGCTGGTGAGTGCTTTAAAGTTGTCGTCTGTCTCGTTGTATTGTTGTTTTTTTTTTTCAAGCAGAAGACGGCATACGAGATCTAGTACGGTCTCGTGGGCTCGGAGATGTGTATAAGAGACAGGCGATGTAGCGCAGGAAAGCGGGGATATCGGGCACGCGCACATACCAGGCATAGGGCCGTGTCTGCTTCTCCAGGTCGGGATCCAGTGCCTCATAAACGGTGTGCGCTTGCCCCAGGTTGAACGATAGATTGGTTAGCTGCTTATCAGCGGCGCGGGTCGCGTTGAGGACGGCCGCTTCTTCTCGCAGGTAACGCACCAGAAAGCGCCCGACCGACCGCCACGAGTGCCCCGGCCGCACGCCCAACTCCGCAATAGCGATGGCCGTGCCGAAAGGCTCGTAGTTGACGTAGCCGACAACTTCGTCGTCCGGCGTCAGGACCATCTTGAGCTTCAACGTCCAGAGCGATTCCGGGTGCGAGCCGAACATCTCGTAACGCCACAACTCTGGAGTGCGCAGGCGGGCGATCAGGCTGCGGCCGAGGTGGGCCGTGTAGAGTTCTTGCAGCACGGGGATGTCGTCGGCCGTCGCCGGGCGGACCTGATAGGGCTCCGTCTCGACCTTCTCGTCGTTGCCCGGCCGCGCCCAGAAGAGCTGGCGGCCGCCGCCCAGGTCGAGGCCCATCTCGTAGCCGAACTGGCGATAGTACCAGGGGATGCCGGTGATGGCCTGCACCAGTTCGCCGCGCGCCGCGCTCTTCTGGTGGATGAGCGCCATCTGCTGGCGCACCAGCCCGCGGCGGCGATACTCCGGCAGCGTGGCCACCAGCTCGGGGCGGCCGACCGCGAAGGGGATGCCGTCGTAGGCCCACGTCTGCGAGATGAGGTTGAGCGAGGAGATGATGCGGCCGTCAGTGTCGGTCACCACGGTGAAGTCGCTGGCTTTCGTCGTCGGGTGGTCGCCGCGCATCAGGTCATGCGTCCAGTGGTAGAGAAAGGTTTCCTCGCCGGGCGGGTCGGAGTGCATGGCCAGGTTGAACTGGGCCACCGCCTCGGCGTCGTCGGGCGTGGCCCAACGCAGGGTCAGGCCGTCACCCAGGTCACGTGGCAGGCCAAAGGGTTCTTCGTGTGTCATAACAGCGTTCCTCCAGGGCAGGGCCATTATACGGTAGATACAGATGGATGGCACTGAGCAGGGCGGAACAGCAAGTTCTTCAGCCCCCACTCAGCCTACGCCCCCCTTTGTAAGACATTCATTTGAAAGACCCGACCGGCGTTGACTTCCCTCCAGAATACGCCAGAATGATGCGTAGTAAGTACTGCGTGCAGACAAAAGGAAACCTAACAATGATGGATTTCGTAACTACGTATTGGCTGGCCATCGCGCCGAGCTTCTTGACGGGACTCTATCTGTTGAGCGTTCTGAAGCGTGCGCGCGATCAGAAAGACGCGCGTCGGCCGTCGCCGGCGCCAATCATGATTGAGAGGCGATAACAACTAGTATGTTCTACCTGGACCCGCTCTACCTGATTCTGGCCCTGCCGGGCCTCCTATTGGGTTTGTGGGCGCAGATGCGCGTTAAGGGGACGTTCAAGAAATACTCCCAGGTGCGCACAACCCGTAACCTGACCGGCGCGGAGATCGCCCGCCACTTGCTCGATAACCAGGGCCTCCACGACGTGCGCGTCGAAGAGACACAGGGCTTTCTGAGCGACCACTACGACCCGCGCACCCGCGTCCTGCGCCTCAGCCCGGACGTTTACCGCGTGCCGAGTGTGGCCGCGGCCGGTGTCGCCGCCCATGAGATGGGCCACGCCCTGCAGCACTCGGCCGGCTACGCGCCGCTCCAGTTGCGCAGCGCCATCGTGCCCGTCGTCCAGTTTGGCAGCAGCCTGGCGCCGATGCTGATTCTGATCGGCTTCTTGCTCCGCTTCACGACACTGGCCTGGATCGGCGTGATCCTGTTCGCCGGGGCGGTGGTCTTCGCCCTGATCACACTGCCGGTCGAGTTCGACGCCAGCCGCCGCGCCAAGGCGCTGTTGAGCCAGGGCGGCATCGTGTCACCTGAGGAAGCGGGTGGCGTGAGCGCCGTGCTCAACGCCGCGGGCTGGACGTACGTGGCCGCGGCCATCGCCGCCATCGGGCAGCTGCTCTACTATGTGCTCTTGCTAACCGGCGGCTCGCGCCGCGACTAGCGCCCCTCCCCAATTAACGGTCTTGATAAGGCGGCGATCTTCCAATCACCGCCTTTTTTCTTGCCTCGCGCCACGCCCCTGGAAAGATCCTGCAAGAGAGGTCAAAGTCGTGGCTATTATATAGACCGCTCGTTATAATTGGTCGTATTCAATCGACGAGTGTGAGGATAGATGACAGTGGACATGACACCGAAAACAGTGGCGCTCTTTGGCGCCACGGGACGCACCGGCAAACACCTCCTCCAGCAGGCCCTTGATAGCGGTTACGCCGTGCGCGTTCTGGCCCGCGACCCGGCCAAACTGGCCGGGCGGCACGAGCAGCTGGTAGCCGTCCAGGGCAGCTTGAAGGACGCTACCCGCGTTGAAGAAGTCATCGCCGGGGCCGACGTGGTGCTCAGTGTATTAGGCCCCACGACCAACAAACCGACGTTCGAGATCAGTCAGGGAACCGCGTCTATCATCAGTACAATGAAGAAGCATGGCGTAAAGCGCCTGATTATCTCGGCCGGGGCCGGCGTCGGCGATCCGGGCGACACGCCCAAGCTGTTCAACAAGCTGATCAACGTGGCCCTGAAGGCCACGGCGCGTAACGTCTACGAAGACATGCTCAAGACCGTCGACCAGGTACGTGGCAGCGGGCTGGAGTGGACAGTGGTGCGCGTGCCCCGGCTGACCGACGGCCCCAAGACCTGTCTCTTATACACATCTCCGAGCCCACGAGACCGTACTAGATCTCGTATGCCGTCTTCTGCTTGAAAAACACACAAAACAGTAATCAATCCACAGATCGAGTAC
>CALLZA010000079.1 GCA_937858165.1 uncultured Ardenticatenia bacterium | reverse complement strand
CACTAAGCTCTCTCTGCGGCAGGGTCTGTTTTTTTAAAGAACCCCCCCTACCGCCCCCTAGCCTGGGTGCGTCGCTTGGGCCAAGAATAACCCTCACGCCAAGATCGCTAAGCGACGATTTTTGGCGCTCTTGGCGCGAGCGTTCTTTCCGCCTTAACGTGCGCCTCTGAAATCTGCCTAATCGGCTTAATCTGCGGATAATATCTCTTGATAGGCAGAAGGTGCGACGCAGTTGGGAAAGTGCGACGCACCGGGAAGAGACATGAAACAAGACGACTTCGACATCCCGGAAGTATTCCGGCGGGCGATGGAAGAGGCGGGCTGGCGCGGCGAACAGGAAGAGGGCGGCGGCGGCCAACGCCCCCCTCGCCGTCCGTTCCCGCCCCCGGCCCGTTCACCGCGCGTCAACCGGCTTATCCTGCTAAGCATCCTCATTCTGCTGTTCCTGTTCAGCCTGGGCAGCATCGCTTCCTTCTACACCGACTTCCTGTGGTTCGACCACCTCGGCTTCCGCGATATGTTCGTCAAGCGGCTGACGGTGCGGTTAGTGGTCTTCGCCCTCACGTTTGTGATCGCTCTGGTCGTACTGCTGGGTAACTGGCTGCTGGCGCGGCGGCGGGCGTCCGGCGAGGCGACGCCACTGACGGCCAACGCCCTGCGCTCCGGGGGCCTGCGGGCGCCCATCCTCCGCGCGGCCCTGCTGCTGGCCTTCCTGTTCGCCTCGGCCGCCGCCGGCCAGTGGGAGGAGCTACTACTGCTGAGCAACGCGCAGAGCTTCGGCGTGGCCGAGCCGATCTTCGGCCGCGACGTGGGCTTCTACGTCTTCCAACTGCCTGTCTACGAGTTCTTCCAGGGTTGGCTGGTTACCTTACTCATTCTGACCACTCTGGGGCTGCTGCCCATCTACGCCGGCTCGAACCTGCTAGAGGTTCAGCGCGGCGCGTGGCGTCCGCTGCAATCGGGCGGGTTGCGCCGCCATCTGGCTGTGCTGCTGGGGGTGCTGGCGCTGGTCTGGGCCGCCGGCTACGCGCTGGACGTTTACCGCCTACTGTTCTCCACCCGTGGCGTGGCCTATGGCGCCAGCTACGTTGACTTGCGCGCCGGGCTGTGGGCGTTGCGGCTGCAAGCGGCGTTTGCCCTGCTGACCGCGCTGGCCCTGTTCTACAACGTCGTGCGGCCCAACGTGCGCCTGCCGCTGCTGACCGGGGCGCTGTGGCTGCTGAGTGGCTTCATCGTCGGCGGCGCGCTGCCCAGCCTGCTGCAACGCTACGTCGTCGAGCCGAACGAGCTGTCGCTGGAAACGCCCTACATCGAGCACAACATCGCCTTCACGCGCGCCGCCTTTGGCCTCGACCGGATCGAATCGATCCCGTTCGGCACAGTCGAAGACCTGTCGCCAGAAGACCTGCTGGAAAACGAGGACGTGCTGCGCAACGTGCGGCTGTGGGACTATCGGCCGCTACAACAGACCTACCAGCAACTCCAGGGGCTGCGCCCCTACTACGCCATCGGCGAGATCGACATCGACCGCTACGAGATCGACGGTGAACAGCGCCAGGTGATGCTGGCCGCGCGCGAGCTGGACAAGACGCGCCTGCCCGCGCCGTCGTGGGTCAACCGCAACCTGGAGTTCACCCACGGCTACGGTATCATTATGAACCCGGTCAACGAGGTAACGGCCGAGGGGCAGCCCAACTTCTTCATCAAAGACCTGCCGCCGCAGAGCCGTGTGCCATCGATTGAGGTCACCCGACCGGAGATCTACTTCGGCGAATTGACCACCGACACCATCTACGTCGGCAGTGCCCGCGAGGAGTTCAGTTACCCGAGCGGCGATGAGAATGTCTACACGAATTACGAGGGTACGGGCGGCATCGTCCTCGACTCGTTCCTCAAGCGGTTGGCCTTCGCCATGCGCCAGAGCGACCCCAACGTACTGCTCAGCAACGACATCACCGAGACAACTCGGGTCCAGTATCGCCGCCAGATTCAGGATCGTGTGCGCGAACTGACCCCCTTCCTGCTGCTCGACGTCGATCCCTATCTGGTCGTCACCGACGCCGGGCGGCTCGTCTGGCTCCAGGACGCCTACACCATCAGCGACGACTACCCCTACGCCACGCCCGCCCGCCTCAGCGCGCGGCCGAGCGTCACCGATACGCTGCCCAGCGGGGCGAGTCTGCCACTATCGACACGCGCCTTCAACTACATGCGCAACACGGTCAAGATCTCCATCGACGCCTACGACGGCAGTGTGACCTACTACGTCACCGATAGCGAAGATCCCATCATCCGCAGTTACGCCCAGGCCTTCCCCGGCGTCTTCCGGCCAATGGACGAGATGCCGGCCGACTTGCAGGCCCATCTGCGTTACCCCGTCGATCTATTCTGGACGCAAGCCCGTCAATTCCTGACCTACCACATGAACGACGTGCGCGTCTTCTACAACAAGGAAGACCTATGGCAGATCCCCAGCGAGGTGGTGCAGAACAGTACGCAGGAGACGGAGCCGTACTACGTCACCCTGCCGCTGCCCGATCAGGACGAACCGGAGTATCTGCTCATCCTGCCCTTTAGCCCGGCCAACAAGAACAACATGATCGCCTGGATGGCGGCGCGCAACGACCCCGGCCACTATGGCGAGTTGATCGTCTACGAGATGGGCCGCCAGTCGCTGGTTTTCGGCCCCCTCCAGGTGGAAGGGCGCATCGACCAGGAGCCGTCGATCTCGCAGCAGTTCACCCTGTGGGACCAGCGCGGCTCCAGCGTCGTACGCGGCAATCTGCTGGTGCTGCCCATCAACCAGAGCTTCCTTTATGTCGAGCCGGTTTACCTGCTGTCGGAAGCCAACGCCCTGCCCGAGCTGCGGCGCATCGTGACGGCCAGCAATACGAGCGTCGCCATGGCCGAGACGCTCGACCGCTCGCTACGAGCCTTGGCCCAAGCCGGGATAGTCGTCGATGACACCGCGCCGACCGACACCACTGCGCCACCCGACGCCACCGCACCGACGCCGGCCCCCGACGCGGTCACGCCGCCGGCGAACCCGGTAACAGTGGAGGAACTGATTGCCGCGGCCAACGCTCACCTGTTGGCCGCCGAGCAGGCCCAGCGCGACGGCGACTGGGCGCGCTACGGCCAGGAGCTCGCCGCCCTGCGCGAGAATCTGGCCCAGCTGGCGGCGCTGACTGAGTAGTTGATAGTTGTCAGTCGGTAATTGACTGACAACTATCAACTGTGTCCTGTAACACAGCGCGCCGCGCCGGACAACGGTATCATTGGCAGTATCTGGAACCTGTTTTTCTGTCGCCGCCGGGCGGCAGTGGTTAGTGTAATGGTTATTGCGATGTTTCTGGCCCATCTGGTGGGCGATTATGTATTGCAATGGGACGCGCTGGCGCAGTGGAAGAGTCGCGAACTGAGAGGGGTCATCGCTCACAGTATCGTGCTCTTTGCCGTCACCGCCCTCTTCGCCGCGCCCTTCGCCGCCGACTGGTGGTGGGGCGTTTTGCTCATCAGCGTCAGTCACTTCCTGGTTGACGCCGTCCAATTCCTCTTTCGCCCGCCCATTCCCCCCCTCCTGCGCTTCGCCATCGACCAACTGCTGCACTTCCTGTTCATCGTCGCCGCCCTGGTGGCCGGCGGCTATCTGGTCTGGGGCGAGATGTGGGCCGGCATCGTCGCCAGCGCCCGGCAAACCCCGCTACTGACAGCCCTTCTGGGCTACGTCTTCATCACTATGCCCACCTGGGTGCTGCTGAAGTTCGTCGTCTACGGCCTGATGACTGTCTCTTATACACATCTCCGAGCCCACGAGACCGTACTAGATCTCGTATGCCGTCTTCTGCTTGAAAAAAAACAACGCAACATGTGAGACA
>CALLZA010000078.1 GCA_937858165.1 uncultured Ardenticatenia bacterium | reverse complement strand
TTGATTTGTACAGTAGCTGAGTGTGGTGTTAGTTATTGGTTTGCTAATGGTTGATGTTGTTTTTTTTTTCAAGCAGAAGACGGCATACGAGATCTAGTACGGTCTCGTGGGCTCGGAGATGTGTATAAGAGACAGATTTCACGCCGTGAACCGCGCCGCTCGCGTGCAGCACTGCGCCCACTTCCGCCTGAATAAACGTCGCTCCCAGGCTCACCGCTTTGCGCTTGAAGCCCATCAGCACGGCTTGCGGGTCCATGGTGCCGTCGCGCCGCCCGAACGTGCCGCCAACGAACTGCGATTCGTCGTACAGTGGAAACCGGGCCTTGATCTCGGCCGGCTCCAGCCATTCGACCTCGCAGTTCAGGCTTTGCTGCAGCGCCAGCCCGGCCAACGCATTCGCCTTATTCGCTTCGTCCGCCAGAAACAGGTTGCCCTGCTGGCGGAAATCGACCTGCGGCCGCCAATCGCCGACGGCCATGTCCTCGCTGAAGGTCTTCAGCTTTTCCATGCCGTACTGCGAGATGAGGATGTTCTCTCTGAGGTTGAACTGCACCCGCATGTTGCCGTCCGATAGGACGGTGGAGTTGCGCGTGTAGTCCGGGTCCATCTCCACGATGGCGACCTTCATCGTCGGGTCGGCCTGCAACAGGTAGTAGGCGGTGGCGCAGCCCATCAGGCCGCCGCCGGCCATGATCACGTCGTACCGGGTTGTTTCGTCCATGATTCGCGCGTTTGCAGTTAGCTAGATTGAGTGAGTGATGCCGCCGTCAACACGGATGTTCTGCCCGGTGATGTAGCCGGCATCGTCGGACAGCAGGAAGCGCACCGTTTTCGCCACTTCCTCCACCTGGGCATACCGTTTCATCGGGATTTTGGCCAGGTTGGCCGCGCTTTCCGGGTAGTTGTCCATGTAGCCCGGCAAGACGTTGTTCATGCGAATGCCGTCGGCGGCGTAGCGATCGGCATAGAGTTTGACAAAACCAGCCAACGCGCTGCGCAGACTACTGGAGACGGGGAAGCCCGCCTCCGGCTCAAAGGCCGCGAAGGTGGAGATGTTGACTATCGCGCCACCCCCCTGCCCCAGAAATACAGGCGTAACCAACCGGGCCATGCGAACCACGTTCAGGACCAGCAGGTCTAGCCCAAAGTGCCAGTCGGCGTCTGAAATGTTCAGCAGTTCCCCTTTGGGTGGGTGTCCGGTGTTGTTGACGACGGCGTCGATCCGGCCATAGCGCGCCAGTGTTGACTCGACCAGCCGGGCCAGGTCTTCGGGGGCGGTGACCGAGCCGGTCATGCCGATCCCGCCGAGTTCCTGGGCCAGGGTGAGCGCGCCCCCGGAGCTAGACAGTAAGGAGACTTGGTAGTCGCTGGCAGCCAGTTCGCGGGCGATGGCCGCGCCGATGCCCTTGCCCGCGGCAGTGATGATGGCAACTTTCTCACTCATGGCTTCCACCTGCCGGCTTGTCGATCATGGCCATCACTTCGATCTCCACGTCGCAGCCGGCGGCCACCGTGTTGCTGATCTCGACCATGGCGCTGGCCGGGCGGGCGGTGGCGAAGTACTGATTGCGGACGGCCGAGACCTCGCTGTACTTGCTTGCGTCGGTCAGGAAGAAAAGCGCCTTGACCACGTCATCTAGGCCGGCCCCGGCGGCCTCCAGTACCTGCTGGATGCGCTTGAAGACGTAGTGGGTTTGCGCGGTGAAGTCGCCCGGCGCAACCGGCGTGCCGTCATCGTTGAGGGCCAGTTGGCCGGCCACCAGGATCATCACTTTTGTCCCCAGGTCGATCTTCACGCCCTGGGAGTAATGACCGAAGGCGCCATACTGGAAAGGGTTGATTCGTTCGATCATCCGTTTCTCCTGTGGAGATACAACTCATTTGGCCAGGTGTCTATCCCGCAACTGCCCACAGCCCGCCTGAATATCAATGCCGCGGCGGACGCGGACGGTGCTGCTGATGCCGTATGATTCCAGTGCAGCCTGGAAGCGCGCCACGCGCTCCGGCGAGGAGGGCGCGCCGCCATAGCCAGCGGTGGGGTTCAGGGGGATGAGGTTGACGTGGGCCAGCATGCCGCGCAGCAGCCCGCCCAGCTTGTGGGCCTGCTCCTCGGTGTCGTTCTCCCCGGCGATGAGCGCCCACTCGAACGTCAGCCGCCGGCCGGTTTTCTCGACGTAGTAGCGGCAGGCGTCCATCAGTTCGGCGATGGGCCAGCGGCGATTGACCGGCAGCAGCCGGCCGCGCTCCTCGTCGTCGGCGGCGTGGAGGGAGATGGCCAGCGGCGTCTGGCGCTGCTCGTCGGCGTAGCGGCGGATGGCCGGCACGAGGCCGACGGTGGAGATGGTGATCTTGCGCGCTCCCAGGTTCAGCCCCGCCGCGTCGGTCAGCCGGTCGACGGCGGCCAGGGTGTTGTCGTAGTTGTGCAGCGGCTCGCCCATGCCCATCATGACGATGTTGGTCACGTGCTCGCCGCGCGCGGCCAGCTCTCGGGCAAAGTAGATGACCTGGCCGACGATCTCCGCCACAGACAGGTGGCGCATGAAGCCCATCTGCCCGGTGGCGCAGAAGACGCAGCCCATGGCGCAGCCGGCCTGCGTGCTGATGCATAGCGTGCGCCGCTTCTCATAGGCCATCAGCACCGTTTCGATGAACTGGCCGTCGGGCAGGCGGAAGAGCACCTTGGTTGTCAGGCCGTCGCGGGAGTCCTGGCGCAAAACGATGTCGCCGATGGCGAGTGTCGTTTCGGCCGCCAGCCGCTCGCGTAGCGCCCCCGGCAGGCTTGTCATGGCCGCGGCGTCGGCGGCGAAGTGGCGGTAGAGCCACTCCCACCCCCCGCGGGGGCGGAAGGGCGGTTGGCCCCACCCAGGCGCCAAACCGGGCCCGCCGGGGCAGGCGAGGGCGCAGGATGTGGCGCATCCGCCGGTTTCAGCGCCGGGGTGAGTGCGGGCGTCTCGGCCGGTGCCAGTGCCGGCTTCAGCGCCGGTGTGTCGGCCGGGGCCGGATTCAGCGCCGGCGCCGCCATCGGCACGCAGCCGTTGACGCTGGCCCAGTCGGGCGATTCGCTGCAGAGCCTCTCCGCCCGCGCCGGTGCGGACTGGAAGGCGGTGGCCGCGGCCAACAACGTCGACACCCCGCGGCTCTTGCAGGCGGGCGCGGTGCTGCTGGGCCAGGACGGGCGGGTGGTCGATCGCGACGGTCTGGTGAGCGCCGAGCATCCGCGCTCCAGCGACGGTTCGGTGCAGTTCGCCCGAGCGCCGAGCGAATTTCAAATCGACTTGAACGCCGTGCCGGCGTCGGTCGCGCGGATCGCCTTGGTGTTGACGGTGCGGCCGGCGCTGCCGCGCGGGACGATGGTCACCTTCTGCACAGGGTCGGAATTTTCGCACAGCCGCGCAAGAACGGCGTGGCCTGCCTCGTGATAGGCGACAACCTGCTTTTCTTTGGGCGAAATCAGCCGGCTGCGCCGTTCAGGGCCGCCCATTGCCACGCGTTCGACGGCTTCCTGCAGCTCCTGCACCCCGATGGCGCGTTTGTTGCGCCGCGCCGCCAGGATCGCCGCCTCGTTGACGACATTCTCCAGGTCGGCGCCGACAAAGCCGGGCGTCTGCCGGGCGATCAGGTCGAGGTCGATGGTCGGCTCGACTGGCTTACCCTTGACGTGCACTTCCAGAATCGCCCGCCGCCCGACAACATCGGGGCGATCCAGCGTGACGCGGCGGTCGAAGCGGCCGGGACGCAGCAGCGCCGGGTCGAGGATGTCGGGGCGGTTGGTGGCGGCGATCAAGATCACGTTGGTGTCGGTGCCAAAGCCGTCCATCTCCACCAGAATCTGGTTGAGCGTCTGCTCGCGCTCGTCGTGCGAGCCGCCCAGCCCGGTGC
>CALLZA010000077.1 GCA_937858165.1 uncultured Ardenticatenia bacterium | reverse complement strand
TATTTGCTGCTCGTATGTCGCTCTGAGTCCTCTTTCTGTGCTATTTCGTATGAACTGAGCCGTTCCCTACTTTATTTATCTGTTTTGTTTTTTTTAATGATACGGCGACCACCGAGATCTACACTAGATCGCTCGTCGGCAGCGTCAGATGTGTATAAGAGACAGCCACCGGCTGGCCTTCTACGCCTACGACCTGGCCGCGCTGTTCCACCCCGCCTACGAGGAGTGCCGCGTGCTCCACAGTGACGTGCCGGAGCCGCTGCGCCGGGCGCGGCTGCGCTTCTATCGCGCCGCCCAGGCCGCCTTTGCCCGCGTGCTCGATCTGATGGGTATGGGCGCGCCGGAAGTCATGTAAGCGCCCCGGAGTGTGGTATGAGCCAGACCGAGCCGCGCCGCCCCCTGTCCGCCGCCAATGGCGCGCCCCTGCCCCAAGACATGGCGCGCTACGTTCTCGTCGTCTACGACGCCGAGAGCATGGCGGCCCATGAGTGTCGCAGCTTCGACGAGCTGCTCGGCCGCATCGATCCCCAGCGCATCAACTGGGTCACCATTCGCGACGTCCACGACGAGGCGGAGATCGCCCGCCTGCTGGAGGTGTTCCACGTCGACCCGTTCGTGCTGGTGGAGATTCTGGACGAGGGGCGGATGCAGTTCGATACGGAGTACGAGAACTGCCTCTACCTGGAGTACACCGTGCCCTATCTGCACCCGGAGCGCAAGCTGCTGGAGCAGAGCAGCGGCTCGTTCGTCCTGGGCAGCAACTTCCTCATTCTCTACGAACATCAGGTGCATGGCCTCTTCTCGCGCACGCGCCGCCGCATGGCCAACCACCAGACCAAAGCCCAACAACACGGCCCCGACTACCTGCTCTATCTGCTGCTGCGGGCGGTCATCGTCGAGCACTTTCAGCTCAGCTTCAGACATCTGACCTACCAACTGGAGGAGCTGGAGGATCATGTCCTGGCCGGCCGTGGTCGGGAAGAGGTCTACCGCGACATCCTGTTCATGCGCGAGGAGATCAAGCCCTGGAACGAGCCGCTGCTGGAACTGGAGGAGTTTCTGGAGTTCGTCAAGGACGCTGAGTCGAAGTTCATCAGCGACGAAGAGGGCAAGGTCTTCACCAAGTCGCTCTACCGCGAGATCGAGAGCCTGCTGACCTACTACGACCGGCTGCGCGCCTACCTGACCGAGATGATGTCGCTCCACATGGCCGCCGTCGAGCGCAACACCAGCCGCGTCAACCAGCTACTGACGGTCATCGCCACCATCTTCCTGCCCATCACCTTTATTGCCAGCATCTACGGCATGAACTTCGAGTACATGCCGGAGCTGGAGCAGCCGTGGGGCTATCCGGCGGTGCTGACGCTGATGCTCGTCGTCGCGCTGAGCCTCCTCATTTTCATGAGGCGGCGGCGGTGGTTCTAGACGCAGATCCCCCTCCCCTCGGGAGGGGCTAGGGGAGGGCACTTTGGCTAAGACCCTCTCCCTAACCTGTCTCTTATACACATCTGACGCTGCCGACGCGCGATCTAGTGTAGATCTCGGTGGTCGCCGTATCATTAACAAAAAAAAAAGAAAAAAAACAACAACAAAGCGCAAGGGCACAGTACAATGCAGAGAAAGACTATGACTGAGACAAGACGAAGATCAGAAGTAAGAAATATAACGAGATCTACAAAAA
>CALLZA010000076.1 GCA_937858165.1 uncultured Ardenticatenia bacterium | reverse complement strand
GTGGTACGTTCGTCTTCGTCACGAGTTGTTGGTCGCATGCGAGTTCAGCGTCTCTCGATATCACGTGAACAGCTGTCGGTTGGCTGTTTGGTTGGTGATATGGGCATGTTTTTGTTCTTTTTTTTTTTTGTTTATTTTTTTTTTGTAATGATACGGCGACCACCGAGATCTACACTAGATCGCTCGTCGGCAGCGTCAGATGTGTATAAGAGACAGGTCCAGCCCCTCCTCGGCCATCGCTTCCTGCCACGCGTCGCGCCGGAAGTGGTTCTGCCAGGCGTCGAACGTGGCCCCCTTGCGCCACGCCCGCTCGACGACGGCGGCCATGCGCCGGTCGCCGCGGGTCAGCACGCCCTCGAAGACGGACTCGTCCGGCTCGTTCCAGCGCAGCTTCAGCCCCGGCCGCTTGAACTCGTCGATCAGATAGCGCAGCTTGGCGCGGATGTCGGCCATGTCGCCCATCGGCTCCCACTGGAACGGGGTGTGGGGCTTGGGGATGAAGGTGCTGACGCCGACGTTGACCGCCGCCTTGTTGCCGTGGAAGCGCCGCCCCTCGGCCAGCACTTGCCGCGACAGGTCGGCGATGGCGGCCACGTCCTCCATCTCTTCTTGCGGGTGGCCGATCATGAAGTAGAGCTTGATCGTGCGCCAGTCCCGGCGGTAAATCTCCCGCGCCGTCTCCAGCAGTTGCTCGTGGGTGACGAACTTGTTGATGGTGTTGCGCATCTTCTCCGTGGCCGCTTCGGGAGCCAGGGTGAAGCCGGTGCGGCGGCCGTCGCCCAGGTTGTCCATCAGTTGTGTGCTGACCGTCTCGATGCGCAACGACGGCAGAGAGATGTTTAGCCCCAGGCCGCCGAAGCGCTGGCCGATGCGCTGCGTCAGTTCCAGGACGTGGCTGTAGTCGCTGGACGACAGCGACATCAGGGAGATCTCCTCATAACCGGTGGTGTCGATGATGCGCTCCATCGCCGCCAGTACCTCCTCGACCGGCCGCTCGCGCACGGGGCGGGTGACCATGCCGGCGTGGCAGAAGCGGCAGCCGCGGGTGCAGCCGCGCATGATCTCGATCGGGGCGCGGTTGTGAACCGTCTCGACGAAGGGCACGATGAAGTCGGTGACCGGCGGCGGCAGGACGGGGACGATGGCCTTGAGCACCCGGCGCGGCGCTTCGGGCACGTTGGGGGTGATGGCCGCCACTGTGCCGTCATCGTGGTAGGCCACGTCGTAGAAGCGGGGCACGTAGCAGCCGGTGATGCCGGCCACGTGGCGTAGTTGCGTCTCGCGGTCGAGGTGGGCGGCGGCGCGCATGGTGGCGATGATCTCCAGCAGCACCTCTTCCCCTTCGCCGATGACGAAGACGTCGATGAAGGGGGCCATCGGCTCCGGGTTGTAGCAGGCGTGACCGCCGGCGACGACCAGGGGGTAGCTCGCGTCGCGGTCGGCCGAGCGCACCGGCAGCCCGGCCAGGTCGAGCAGGTTCAGGGCGTTGGTAAACAACTGCTCATAGGGCAGGGTCATGGCCAGCATGTCGAAGTCGCGAATGGGGTGCTTCGTCTCCAGCGAGAAGAGGGGGATGCCGCGGGCGCGCAGCGCCGCTTCCATGTCGTCCCAGGGGCAGAAGACGCGCTCGGCCAGCAGGTTGTGGTGCTTGTTGATGATGTCGTAGTGAATCATCCAGCCCAGGTTCGACATGCCGATGTCGTAGAGGTCGGGGAAGGCCATGGCCACGCGATAGCCGACGCTGCCCCACTCCTTGACGACCTGGTTGAGTTCGCCGCCGGTGTAGCGGCCGGGTTTGGTGACGCGGGGGAGGATGCGCTCCAACGCGGATTCGATTGTGGTGGGTGTCCAGTCAGTATGCACACTCATGGCAGGCGAAAGTATAGCCAATCTGGCCGGAAGCGCACGGCCTGGCGAGCGTCTTTTAACTTTCACCTCTTCGGCCTAGATAAGGTTGGGCAGGAAACGAGCAGTGGATGAGCTGGATAACCCCCCGCTCCTCACTCTACAATGGCGCTATTCCAGCTTTACAAGGAGTGTATCTATGGCTACCGACGTCCAGATGACAGCCGCCGTCATTGATGGTAACGACTTTGAGACTGTCCACTACCCTAGCGACGACATTCATCTGCGCGTGACGCAGGGGGGCAACATCCAGGTGGTCGAGTACCATTCGACCGACCGCGACGGCCCGCCGGCGCACTATCACCCGTGGGCCGAGATCGAGTATGTCATCGAGGGCACAGTCGAGTTCTATGTCAACGGCGAGTGGCAGCGTGGCGGGCCGGGCACGCTCCAGATGCTGCCGCCCGGCGCGGCCCACTCGGTGCGTATCCCCGGCGGCAAAGCGCGGCTGCTGATGATCACCATCGGCGCGCCCTACGACGGCTTCGCCCGCGAGCTATCGGCGCTCTATGCCTCCGGCGCGGCCGACCTGACCGGCGTGGTAGCTATCGCCAATCGCTGGGGCGTGCAGCTTGAGGGTAGATAAGAGGAACTCGGCCCCCTCGTAGCGCTGGATGGTAATGAAGTCGTCTTGCGGAAGTAGGGCGGAGCGGCACGCCGGCCTAATGCCGCTCTTGCCTACTGGGAGGAAGCGCGCCGCAGCGGCTGCCTGTGGCCAGGCGCCGGTGGTCTGACCGGCCCTGTTCAGCCCAAGCCAGACAAAATGGGCGAGCGATCGTCTGACAGGTTACCCAACTGAGAGTTGACAAGCAGATACGCACGCCCTCATAATATGTAGTAAGCAGATGTAAACTTCTGATTCCGCTAGATAGACCTTTCCCTGAGACCAACATGGGGTTGCGCAAGCTTCCCTCTTTATCCCCCGTGGCTATGGCGCGCCTGTTGGCGAATGCAGATCGCCACACAACTCACCCCTATGAGAGAACGTCATGAGCAAGAAGCATTCGTCGGACAAAAAAGCGAAGCGTCAGCCTTCCACCGCTTTAGAAACGGGTGGCGAGCGCCCGCCGGGCCAGCCCGCGCCGAACACGGAGCGCCGGTTGACATCGCGCGACCAGTTGTCGGCGATGCGCGCCCTGCGCGACCTGGAGCACGTCGGCGATCGCGAGCGGAAGCGGCGGGCCGAGCGCAGTCTTGACCTGGGGCTGGAGGCGGCGCCCTCTGTCCAAGACCGCTCTATCTCCCTCTTCGTCCGCGGCGATCAGCCGCAATTCGCCGGCATCAACACCTTTGCCCACACACCCTACTGCGAAAACATAAACGATGTCGGCCAGTACGACGTGGCCTTCGTGGGAGCCCCACTCGACATCGGCACGACCTATCGCACCGGCACGCGGTTTGGCCCCCAGGGCGTGCGGCGCATCTCGGCCGCCTATGACTCCTACAGCCCCGACATGGGCCTGGACCTGCGCGAGCAGTTGAAGATCTGCGACGCCGGCGACATCTTCGTCATCCCGGCTAACCTGGAGAAGTCGTTCGACCAGATCGACCTGGCCGTCTCCTTTCTCCACAAAAAGGGCGTCTTCCCGGTCATCTGCGGCGGCGACCACTCTATCGGCTACCCAAACCTGCGCGGCACGGCCCCCTACATCGACGGGCCGGTGGGCATCATCCACTTCGACCGCCACATCGACACGCTCGACCGCGACATGGACGAGCGAATGCACACGACCCCGTGGTTCCACGCCACCAACATCCCGAACTGCCCCCCTGCCAACCTGGTGCAGATCGGTATTGGCGGCTGGATTGGCAACCGGGGTGGGATCAAGGTCGCCCGAGAACGCAACACAACCGTGATCTCGATTTTCGACGTGGACGAATGGGGCATTGATGAGTGCATCGACATTGCCCTTGAGAACGCTTGGAAGGGAGCCAAGGCCGTCTATCTGTCGTTCGATATCGACGTCGTCGATCCCGGCTTCGCCCCCGGAACCGGCACGCCGGAACCCGGCGGGTTGCTGCCCCGTGAGGCGCTGCGGGCTGTGCGGCGGGTGGCCCGCGAGGGGTTGTGCGGTATCGAGGTGGTCGAGATCGCTCCGCCCTACGACGTTGCCGACATCACATCCCACCTGGGCGCGCGCGTCATGATGGATGCATTGGGTACCCTGGTGCAGTACGGCCACCTGGGCAACGGGCGCGGGGAGTAGTCGTGGCCGCGCTGGCCGCCGATCCGAGCCTGCTCTACTCCGGCCGGGTGCTCGTCGCCGCGGCCGTGGCCCAGGAGTACGGTGTGGTCGACGTGGACGGGAAGCGACCGCGGCCGGTGACGGTAGAGGAAGTCTAGTGGGCTTTCTCCAGGACCATCTATGAAAAACATGTCCGGTCTTGAACTCATGCAAGCCATGGTGGCCGGCCAAATCCCCATGGCGCCCATTGCCCACGTCATCCCCATGAAAGGCGTGGCTGCCGAACACGGCCGCATCGTCTTCGAGGCTCAGGCTGACGAACGCCATCTGAACCCGCTGGGCGGCGTGCATGGCGGCTTCGCCGCCACGGTGCTGGACTCGGTGACGGGTTGCGCCGTCCATACCGTGCTGGAGCCGAGCGTTGGCTACGGCACCATCGATCTGAACGTCAAGATGGTGAAGGCAGTGCCGCTCGGCGTGCCCCTGATCGCGGAGGGGAAGGTTATCTCCGTCTCTCGCTCTCTAGGCATTTCGGAGGGCACGCTGAAGGACGCCGACGGCAACCTCTATGCCCACGCGACGGCAACGTGCTTGATCCTGCGCCGATGAGCTAACCAACATGGAACTTAAGGCGCATCAGCGTCAATCGGAAAGTAATCGATCATGAGGTCACCATGCACTACCTACTCTTCTATGATTACAGTCCCGACTATCTGGAGCGGCGCGGCCAGTTTCGCGGTGAGCATCTGAAGCTGGCCTGGGCAGCGGCCGAGCGCGGCGAACTGGTGCTGGGCGGGGTGCTGGCCGATCCGGTTGACACAGGCGTGCTGCTGTTCGCCGGCGATTCGCCGGACGTAGTCGAGCGCTTCGTGGCCGCCGATCCCTACATGGCCAACGGGCTGGTCGTCAGCTATCGGGTGCGGCGCTGGGATACGGTCGTGGGCGAGTTGGCGGCTAATCCGGTGCGGTGAGGCTGCCGCTGATAGAAAGAGTGGCACGCAGATGACGCTGATTGGGCTGATTTTCGCTGAGCAGAACAAGCTATCAGCGAAAATCAGACTTGAACTCCGTGTTGCGTCGGCGTGCCACTCTTTGTTCGTCATCTCGACTCCTCTTTCCAATTCCCCCATCCGACCAAATTCATAATACTGGGTACTTGACAATACTGTACGTCGTATGGTATTCTATTGCTGTGTGGCACACAGTACTTGTAACGATACAGTAATGACGCCACCACAGCATTGGAAGGTACACAGCTTATGACCGAAAAGGAACTAGACGAACAGTTCGACAACCTGCGCCTGGAGCTACGGCGCGGCGTGGTGGTGCTGGCCGTCCTCAGCCAGATGGACACCGCCCGCTATGGCTACAGCCTCATCCAGCGGCTGGCCGAGCGGGGGCTGGATGTGGAAGAGGGCACGCTCTACCCGCTGCTGCGGCGGCTGGAGAAGCAGGGGCTACTGGAAAGCGAGTGGGAGATCGGCGAGGCGCGGCCGCGTAAGTACTACCGCATCAGCCCCCTGGGGCGCAAGGTGCTGGTCGCGCTGATAACGGAGTGGAACGACACCGTTGAGGTGATGCACCTCATTCTATATGGAGAGAAACATGTCTGAGCTAATCGAGCGCTACGTTCATCAAGTCGGGCGCTATTTGCCCAACAAAGAGCGAGAGGAGATTCAGGCCGAGTTGCGGTCGCAGATTCAGGACCAGTTGGACGACCGCTATGAAGGCGCGCCGACCCAGGCCGACGTGGCCGCGGTGCTGAAGGAGCTGGGCGACCCGCGCCGGATGGCCACTTCCTATGGCGGCGAGCAGTACCTGGTCGGCCCCGACCTCTACCCGGTCATGATGATGGTGTTGCGGCGCGGCTGGGTGATTGTGCCGCCCGTCGCCGTACTTGTTCATGTTTTGGCCGCGCTGCTGGGCGACGAGAGTGGCAACTTCATCAACCTACTGCTGGAGGCTGCCGCCGGAGCCTTCCAGGCCACATTCATCTTCACCGGCATCGTCGTCATTATCTTCGCCATCCTGCAACACTCCGGCGAAGACCTGGATGAGATCACCGGCAACGACCAGGGCTTCGACCCGTTGGCCCTGCCGGAAGTCAATGACCCGGCTCAGGTCGACCGATTCGAATCGGTGTTCGGCATCGCCTTCGGTAGCTTCGCCGTGGTGGTCATGCTCTACTTCCTGCGCGTCGGCGGCCTGACGTTGCGCTTTAACCTGGCCGATCCGGGCGAGGTGATCCCTGTGCCCGTGCCCTGGCTAGTGGCCCTCATAGCCATCGTGATCGCGCAGGTGGTGCTGCAACTGGTGGCCCTGCTACGCGGGCGTTGGAGCGTGTCGATGTGGCTACTCAGCACAACACTGGACATCGTTGGCCCGGTGGCCCTGTACTTTGTCCTGTGGCTGCCCCTGGCAGAGCGGTTCTACGCCGCCGTACCGCAGCTGGTCGGCGTGCCGTTCATCGGCCGCGGGCCGGAGGTCATCCTGGTCATCTCGGTCATCATCGCGCTTATCGAAGGCATTACCAAGCTGGTCAAGAGGCTGACCTATCGTCACAGCCCTCCCGCATCTTACAACGTCAAGACGAACTGAAGCAGGTCTGCGGTTCGTAGTAAAGCGCTTTAGCGCGTTCTTCGCCGCAAGAGGCGCGCTAAAGCGCTGAACTACGAACCATTAAGCGACAAGATACGTCCAATCAGGAGAAACATGAAAGCAATTGTCAACACCGAATACGGCTCGCCCGATGTGCTGCGGCTGAGCGAAGTGGCCAAGCCCGCGCCGCAGGCAGGCGAGGTATTGGTAAAGGTTCACGCCACGAGCCTCAACGCGGCCGACCGGCTCATCCTGAGCGGCAAGCCGTTCATCGTCCGGCTGTCCACAGGCGGGCCGCGGCGACCGAAACACACCATCCTGGGGGCCGACGTGGCCGGTGTGGTGGAGGCGGTCGGCCCCGGCGTGACCACCTTCCAGCCGGGCGACGCAGTCTACGGCGACCTGTCCGGCGTCGGCTCCGGCGGGCTGGCCGAGTACGTCAGTGCGCCGGAGCGCGTCTGGGCGCATCTGCCCAACGGCATCCCGTTTGAGCAAGCCGCGGCCGTGCCGATGGCCGCCGTCACTGCCCTGCAAGCGCTGCGCGACAAGGGGCAACTTCGACCGGGGCAGCGGGTGCTCATCCACGGCGCGTCGGGCGGCGTGGGCACGTTCGCGGTGCAGATTGCCAAGGCGCTGGGGGCTGAGGTGACGGCGGTGTGCAGCCCGCGCAACGCCGACATGGCTCGCGCCCTGGGGGCCGACCACGTCATCGACTATACGCGGGACGATTTCGCCCAGCGCGGCGAGCGATATCATATCGTTCTGGCCGTCAATGGCTATCGGCCGCTGGGTGACTACCAACGGGTGCTGGCTCCCGGCGGCGTCTACGTGATGGTCGGCGGCACAATGGGGCAGATCTTCCAGGCGCTACTATTGGGGCCGCTGCTCTCGCGCCGCGGCAAGGTGGCTGCTGTGACGGCCAAGCCCGACCGCGCTGACCTGGCCGTGGTGGGCGAACTGCTGCAAGCAGGCCAGGTGCGTCCGGTCATCGACCGCTGTTATCCGCTGCATGAGGCGGCCGAGGCGTTCCGCTATCTGGAGCGGGAACACGCTCGTGGCAAGGTTGTCATCACCGTGGCCAGCGCGCCGCTGTCTCCGATGCAACCGACCACGGTGGAAGATGGCGCATAGGGCATGGGTTTTCCCAAGGCCCAACGACAGTAGGACGAGCGCCGCGTTCGGCGCGTGGAGACAGTTCATGAACGCGATCTACCTGATTATCGGCCCGCCTGCCGTCGGCAAGAGCACAACCAGCCGGGCGCTGGCCGCCTGCTTCCCCCGAAGCATCCACATCCCGGTCGATGACCTGCGCAATATGGTCGTCAACGGCTTGGCGCTGCCGGCGGCCGAGTGGGGCGACGAATTGACCCGGCAGGTCACCCTGGCCCGCAACGCCGTCATTGCCATGGCTCTGGCCTATCGTCAGGCGGGCTTCACGGTCGTGATCGACGACTTCTGGGACCCCAACCGCCTGATGGAGTACCGGGCACTGGCCGATGCTCCGGAGGTGCGCCGCGTGCTGCTCTTGCCGGATAGGGCGGAGGCTCACCGACGCAATCTGCTTCGCTCCGGCGATAGCCCGGCCCGCCCGTATATAGACGAGGGCATCCGTATTATCTACGACGAGTTGACCGACGTGGTAGACGAACTGCGGCGGCAGGGCTGGCTGGTTGTCGACACGTCGGCGCTGACGGTGGCCGAGACGGTTGAAACGATCCTGGCCGCCGATGGTAAAATTGAGGTCAAGGCGTGATGGGGGCGGAAGCGGATTGGTGACGAAGCGGCTCTGGAAGCCGCGCCTGAGAGTATGCGATGGCGGGGCCGCGTTGGCAAGGCCCGGGTGTGAACAGGTGCTACAATAGCCGCCGGGATACACTCAGAGGATACCTATCCTCAACAAAACCAACATGAACACACTCGAAAACAAAGTTGCTGTTATTACAGGGGGCACAAGGGGCCTCGGTCTGGGCATTGCCCAGGCGTATGTGGCGGCCGGCGCGGCCGTGGTCATTGCCGGACGCAGCCAGGGCACGCTCGATCGGGCGCTGGCCGAGCTGCGGTCTAAGGGCGCGCGGGCGGCCGGCATGACCTGCGACGTGAGCGACCTGACCCAGGTAGAAGCGTTGGGCGCGTTCGCCGAGGCGACGTTTGGTGGGATCGACATATGGGTCAACAACGCGGGGCAGTCGGCTCCCTATGGCCCAACGGTCGAAGTCTCCCCGGACGCTTTCCGAAGGGTGGTAGACACTAACATCATTGGCGTCTATAACGGCTCGATCGTTGCCCTGCGGGCAATGCTGCCCCGGCGTCGTGGGAAACTCATCAACCTGCTGGGTCGCAGCCACAAGAAGGGCATTAAGTATCAGAACGCCTACAGCGCCAGTAAGTCGTGGGTGGCTAGCTTCACCTCGGCCCTGGCCGCCGAGTATAAGGACAGCGGCGTAGACATTATTGCCTTTAACCCCGGCCTTGTCGACACTGATATGCTGCGCCGCGTCGACGTTGTACAGGGGTACGAGCAGAAGGTGAAGCCGCTGGAAACCGTCCTCCGCCTATGGGGCAACCAGCCGGAGCTTCCGGCGCAGAAGGCCCTCTGGCTGGCCTCCAGCGCGACCGACGGCAAAACCGGCCTGACGGTCAACATCCTGAACCCGATCAGCGCGCTGCGGGGGGTGCTACGCGAGATGGGCCGTCGCATAACACGTCGTCCAGCACCGGATAGTTCATTGGAGATTCGTCCCGTGGCCCCGCCCGCTAGTGCCGTGATAACCCGACAATCCTAATGGAGTTGAGATGTTACCTAAACAAGAAGCGCCCCAGACCATAGACGCCTACATCGCCGGTTTTCCCGAAGACGTGCAGGCCATCCTGCAACAAGTCCGCCGGACGATCCACGAGGCCGCGCCGGAGGCGACCGAGGCCATCAGCTACCAGATGCCGACGTTCAAGCTGCACGGCAACCTCGTCCACTTCGGCGCGTTTAAGAACCACATTGGCTTCTATCCGGTGCCGTCGGGCATGGCGGCGTTCGAGGAAGAGCTGGCGGCCTATAAGCAGGGCAAGGGGTCGGTCCAGTTTCCGCTGAACAAGCCCATGCCACTCGACCTGATCCGGCGTATTGTCGAGTTCCGCGTCCAGGAGAGCAAGGCGGCCAAGGCGGCCAGAGGTGGCCGCGCCTGATGAAACCGATCCATTACGGGGCGTTGCTGCTGCTGGGCGCGGTCTGGGGCGCGTCGTTCCTGTTCATCGGTATCGCCGTACCCGAATTTGGCCCGTTGCCGATGATGCTGGCGCGGGTGCTGATCGCCGGGCTGCTCTTGCTGGCCTTCGCCTACTTCACCCAGCGGGGCGACGGCCTGCGAACAACATTGCGGCTGCGCGAGAAGTGGCGCACCTACCTGGTCGTCGGCTTGCTTAACTCCGCCCTGCCCTTCACTCTGATCGCTTTCTCCGAGCTGCGTCTCACTGCCTCGCTGGCCGCCATCCTCAACTCAACGACGCCGCTGTTCACGGCGCTCGTCGCCGCAGCCTGGGGGAGCGAACGGCTGACCGGGCGCAAGATGTGGGGGGTGCTGCTGGGCGTTGTTGGTGTGGCGGCGGGGGGGGGGGGTGGGCCGCTGGGCGGCGAATGTGTCCTCGGGGGCGCGGGTGTTGCCTCCCTTCCGGCGGGGCTCCGTTGTTGGTGGTGCGCGGGCACTCGCGGCCCCCCCATAACCGGCCCCCCGCGCGCACTCCCGTCCCACAGTCCCTGTGTCTGGCGC
>CALLZA010000075.1 GCA_937858165.1 uncultured Ardenticatenia bacterium | reverse complement strand
TCTGTGAGCTTGTCGTTCGTGTGTTTTTGTTTATGTTTGTTATTTGTGTAGTTCTTTCACTTGCAATGTCTCGGCTGCTTGCTCGTTTAGTAGTCTGTGAGTCGGCATTTGTGCTACTCGACTGCGGTTTTTTTTTTTTAATGATACGGCGACCACCGAGATCTACACTAGATCGCTCGTCGGCAGCGTCAGATGTGTATAAGAGACAGAGTCGTTCCTCTTCATCGCCGACCTGCACTCGCTCACGCAGATCAAGGATCCGGCTTTATTGCAAGCGAACACCTATGGTGTTGCCGCGGCGTGGCTCGCATGTGGCTTGGACACGAAGCGCACTGTATTCTATCGCCAGAGCATGGTGCCCGAGGTGACCGAGAAGGGCGGCCTCGCGCCGGTCGCGAAGAACAAGAAGTTCGAGTTCGACGACGAGAACCCAGAGCTCGGCAAAGAGATGCAGGCCAAGAAGTTCGGCTCGTTCACCGGCTGCTTCGACACCGTCATCAGCGATGAAGAAGAGCGCATCAACCTGAACAAGCTCGACGGCACCATGCTGGTCGCCGCCGTCGCCACCCTTGCGGATCACCGAGAAGCCCGGGATGGGCTTCAGGAAATCGGCGCCGTCGTGGGCGGGCAGCGGCTGCCGGGGCTTCCGGGGATCGGTGGTGATGGTGAGCGGTGCGTCGTCGCGCTCGGCGGTGACGACCACGGAATCGAGCGGCGCGACTTGCGCGTGCGCGGCGGAAAGGCTGAGGCAGGCTCCGCCCAAGAGGGCGAAGAGGGGCTTGCGGCGAAACGGGACCATCGGGATATCTCCTGGCGAATGGGAATCGCGGCGCGCAAAGGGCGCCACGGCCCGGACGCGTCCGGGCGCGTTACGGCGTTCGGCTCAGGAGACGAGGGGAGGCGCGCGAGGCTGCGCCGCGATCCGGTTCAGCGACGGGCGCGGTGCGGCGAGGGGATGCGGGGCGACCGGGTCGGCCCCGGCGGGGGCGACGCCGCTGTGGGCGCGCGCCCTGACGGCCGAAGAAATGGAAGCCCGGGCCGACAACGCCCCCCGCCGCCACTTCGCCCTGGCCCTGGCCAACAACCACGGGCTGAACAAGGAGCAGGTCAACCTGCTCATCGGCAACGACAGCCGGGCCTACATCCCGTCGGGCATCGACCCGGCGACGCTGACCCCGCTGCTGCACAGCTATCCGCAACTGGTGCGCGTCTTCGCCCACCCCGCCGCCGGCTCCTATCCCGGCGAGAGCCTCTACAACGAGGTGCTGCCGCCCATCGAGGTCGTCGAGATTCTGATGCCGGAGTTCCTGGACGAGGACTTGCTCGGCCTCGACGGACTGGAAGTGCAGTACCCCGGCCACGTGGCGGAGCACCGCGCGCTGATGGCCGCCTGGGCCGAGCGGTACGACCTGATCCAGACCGGCGGCTCCGACTGCCACGATCGGGTCAACCGGCCGCTGGGCGTGGCCGGCGTGGGCGAGGATGAGTTGGAGGTGTTGACGTCGCTGTTGGGAGAACCGCTGCGGGTTTCGTAGACGACAACTGATAGTCAGAAAGAAGCAACCACAGATTACGCAGATTTCACAGATTCGGTTGAATCTGTGAAATCTGCGTAATCTGTGGTTGCTTCTTTCTTATCTTCAGGCTTTGCCCTGAAACACCTGTTCTGTTATCATCCGCGCCCATGACCGCGCCACTCATCCTCTCCCCCCAGGACACCCGTCGCCTGGCCATTATCGCCCAACACCTCGAAGCGCCGCGGCCGAACCCCAGCAAAGCCGACCTCCTCGCCACCATCGGCCGCATCACCTGCCTGCAACTCGACCCCATCAACGTCGTCGCCCGCACCCAACTGCTTGTCCCCTTCAGCCGCCTCGGCCCCTATGACCCGGCCCATCTGGACGCGCTGCTCTGGGAAGACCGCGCGCTGTTCGAGTATTGGGCCCACGCCGCCTCCATCGTCCTGGCCGACGACTTCCCCCTCTTCCGGCCCCACATGCGCGAGCGGGAAGTGGCCGGCGGCGTGTGGCGACAGCGCGTGCGCGACTGGCTTGAGGCCAACCACGCCTTCCGCCAGGCCCTTCTTGGTGAACTGGCCCAGCGCGGGCCACTCTTCGCCGAGCAGATCGAGAGCCGGGCCGCGGTCGCCTGGCCCTACCCCAATAGCTGGGGCAGCGGCAACGACGTAGGCATCATGCTGGAGATTCTGTGGCTGCGGGGCTACGTCACCGTCACCGCCCGACAGGGCAACGGCTACGGCCTGAAGAAGCGGTGGGGCCTCATGGAGCACCAGGTCGGCGACCGCGTCCACGTGCCGCCGGCCGACCGCCACACCCTCGTCCGCCGCGCCGCCGAGCGGTCGCTGCTGGCCCTCGGCCCGGCCCGCCTGCGCGACGTGAAGCACTACTTCACCCGCCATAACTACCCCGGTCTGGCCCAGGCGCTGGCCGAACTGCTGGCCGAGGGGGTCACCGTGCCCGTGGTCATCCGTGACGAGGGCGGCGACTGGCCCGGCCCGTGGTATTTGCACCGCGACCTGCTGCCCGAACTGGAGCGCGCCCGGCGCGACGAGTGGCAACCACAGACCGTCCTCCTCTCCCCGTTCGATAACCTCATCGCCGACCGCGACCGCACCGAGTTGCTGTTCAACTTCCGCTACCGCATTGAGATCTACACCCCAGCCGCCAAGCGCCGCTATGGCTACTACGTCATGCCCATCCTCCACGGCGAGCGGATCATTGGCCGCGTCGATCCACGAATGGATCGCCAGGCCGGGCGGCTACTCATCAATGCGGTGCATTGGGAGCCAGGCATCGAGCCAGACAGCGCGACGCGGGCGGCCGCGATGGAAGCCATTGACTCTCTAAGGCAATTCCTTGGAGCATCCACAGTGGGCTACCCATCGTAGTAAAATACCGATTCCACAGATTGACCACTTATCCGTACATTAGGCAGATTAGAAGAAAGAAATCTGCTTAAGTTGCGGATCAATCAATCTTCAATCTGTGTAATCTGTGAAATCTGTGGTTCCTTCTTCCTGCCCTCGCGCTACAATTGTCTTCAATGCCCACTTGGCCCGAAGCCACCGTCCTGCGCCTGCTGGCCGCCGCCGGCATCTTCCTCGTCGCCGCCGTGTACCTGCGCGGCTGGCGGCGCTTGCCGCGGCCGACACCCGCTCCCGACCGCATCACCGACCCCGCCGCGACACGCGCCCTGCTGCTCTTCCTGGGTGGTCTGGCCCTGCTGGCCGTGGCCCTCGTCTCCCCCCTGGGCCATCTGGCCACGCAGTACTTCAGCGCGCGCATTGTCCAGCACATGCTGGTCGTCGCCTCCGTGCCCAGCCTGATCATGTTCGCCAACCCCGGGCCGGCGCTCGTCCACGGCCTGCCCGCCCGGTGGCGCGACGCCACACTGGCCGCCCTGCGGCGGCCGACCGACGCCACCTCCGGCCGCCTGCGCCGTGTCGTCCACTGGGCCACCGCTCCCGGCGTCACGCTGTTGGCCTTCCTGTGCGTCTGCTGGTTCTGGTATGACCCGGCCGTCCACAACGCCACGCTGCGCCACGGCTGGCTCCACGCCGTCGAACTGCTCAGCCTGCTGGCCGTCGGTCTGCTCAACTGGTGGCACATCACCGCCGCCTGGCCCCAGACCCACCCCGCGATGCACCCCATGGTGCGCATCGGCTACGCCTTCATCAGCATCTGGCCAGTCAAACTGATCGGCCTGGTGCTGCTCTTCTTCCCCGACATGGGCTACGACTACCCGGCCGGCTTCCAGTTCAGCGGGCTGGACATCAACGACACCAACTTCGGGGCGATGATCGCCTGGATCGTCAGCGGGCTGGCCTATGCCGTGGCCACCGTTGCCCTGGCCCGGCAGTGGCTCGGCTACGAAGCCGACAAACCCGCCCTGCCCGAATCGGCCTGGGCCACCGACGAGTCAATGAACGTCCCCGGCATAAAACGGTAAGAAGAAAGCAACCACAGATTACACAGATTTCACAGATTAAAGAGATAATCTGTGAAATCTGTGTAATCTGTGGTTACTTAATTGCTTCAAGAGTTGTCTATTAGGAAGACGAGGGCTAACCCCACCAGCGCCCCCTGCTCCAGCCGCCCGGCGGGCAGGGTCAGGTCGAAGTCATAGTCGCCCGCGCCGACTTCCAGCAAGCCCAGCGGCTCCGGCAGGTCGCTCGAATCGCGCTCCACGGCCAGCGACAGCCCGGCGGCCGCGGCGTCATAGAGCACCAGCAGCGGCCCCGCCTCCTCGCGCCAGCGTAACCCCAGCCAGCGATGCCCCTCGACTTCGAGCATCAGCCGCATGAACGGCCAGACAATGCCGCTACTGCTGGTCAGCGGGCCGGTCGCGCCGCTGGGCGGCCGGACGGGCGTGGTGATCAGGGCGTAGACGGCGTGCTCGTGGATAATGGCGTAGTTGTGCTGGCGCTCCGGGCGGCGGTCGGTCGGCCGCGGCAGATCCATCGAGGCCACGCGCTCGCCGTCAGCCCGGGCGAAGCGCACCCCCGGCGGCTGGTCGGCCGGCAACCAGGCGCTACCCTGGTCGGCCACGAGCAGGAGTTGGTCGGCGCGGTCAAAGAGGTGGTAGCGCCGCGCCATTTCGCCGGGCGCGTGCAAGCGCCGGACTCGGTAGGAGATCATAGACCGGCATTGTACACGACCCTCTTATGCGATGCATCTTCTCCGCGTACCTCACACCTTCTGAGGTGCGTTGCAAGTTCTTATACCCAGTCGGTCAGAAACAAGGTGCGACGCACGCCAGAAAGTGCGACACACCACCCTCGCCCTTAAAATCTCACCTTCTTTAAGCTCCGATCCGAACAGTTGTGTTATACTCCCGCCCATGTCGGGGAACCCCAGCGAGCACCAACCATTTGTTCATCTGCACGTCCACAGCGAGTTCTCGCTGCTCGACGGCCTGAGCCGTCTGAAGCATCTGGCGGCGCGGGCCAAAGCGCTCAACCAGCCGGCGCTGGCCCTGACCGACCACGGGACGATGTTCGGCGTCATCCCGTTCTACGAAGCGTGTAAGGACGCCGGCGTCAAGCCCATCATCGGCATCGAGAGTTACGTCGCCGCCCGGCGCATGACCGACCGCGACCCGCAACTCGACCGCAACCGCACCCATCTGCTGCTGCTGGCCGAAAACCAGACCGGCTATCTGAACCTGCTGGAACTGGCCAGCGAGGCCCAGCTCACCGGCTACTACTACCGACCGCGCATCGACCTCGACTTCCTGGCCGCCCACAGCGAGGGGCTTATCTGCACCACCGGCTGCATGGCCGCCGACATTCCCCGCGCCATCGCCGCCGGCGACATGACCAAGGCCCATGAGCTGATGGGCAAGTACCTTGACATCTTCGGCCCGGAGCGCTACTTCATCGAATTGCAGGAGCACAGCATCCCGGAGCTGACGGCCATCAACAAAATCCTCCTGGAGGAGATGGCCCCGCGCTACAACCTGCGCTTCCTGGCCACCAACGACGTCCACTACACCACGCCCGAAGAGGCCGCGCCCCACGACGTGCTGCTGTGCATCCAGACCGGCGCCACCGTCAACGAATCGCGCCGTATGCGCTTCACCGACACCGGCTACTACCTCAAGTCCCGCGCCGAGATGGCCGACCTCTTCGGCCACATCCCCGGCGCGCTCGACAACAGCCTGCTCATCGCCGAGATGTGCAACGTCAACCTGAGCACCAAGGGGTACCACCTGCCCGTGTTCGACGTGCCGCCCGGCTACGACGCCGCCGGCTACCTGCGCGAACTGTGCGAGGCGGGCCTGGTGCGGCGCTATGGCGAGGAGCGAGCACGGACGGACGAGACGCTGCGCGCCCGGCTGGAGCATGAGTTGCGCATCATCGGCCGCATGGGTTTCGACACCTACTTCCTTATCGTCTGGGACCTGTGCGAATATGCCCGCCGGGTCGACATCTGGTGGAACGTGCGCGGCAGCGGTGCCGGCTCGCTGGTGGCCTACACCCTGGGCATCACCGGCATCGACCCTATCGCCAACGGCCTCATCTTCGAGCGCTTCCTGAACCCCGGCCGCGTCTCCATGCCCGACATCGACCTGGACTACCCCGACGACCGGCGGCACGACATGGTGCAGTATGCCGTGCAGAAGTACGGCCAGGACAAGGTGGCCCAGATCATCACCTTCGGGACGCTGGGGGCGCGGGCGGCCATCCGCGACGTCGGCCGCGCCCTCGACGTGCCCCTGCCGGAGGTGGACGCCATCGCCCGCCTCATCCCCGCCATCCCCGGCAAGCCGGCCAAGATCGTCAACGTCCTCGACAAGGATCACGAGTTTTACTCGGCCGACCTGGAGCAGAAGTACAAGAGCGAGCCGCGCGTGCGCGAACTGGTGGACACGGCCAAGCAGCTGGAAGGCGTCGCCCGCCACGCCAGCAGCCACGCCGCCGGCGTCATCATCTCCGACAAGCCGCTCGTCCAGTACGTGCCGCTCCACCGGCCCACCAGCGGCGAGTCCGGCCTGGGCGGCATCCGCTCCATTAGCCAGTGGCCAATGGAGATCATCGAGAAGATCGGCTTACTGAAGGTCGACTTCCTGGGCCTGAGCACGCTGACAGTTATGCGGCTGGCCGCGCAGCTCATTGAGCAGCGCCACGGCGTGCGCTATACAATGGAGAACATCCCCTACGACCTCGGCCACTGTGGGCCGGGCAAGGACAGCGACAAGGGGATGGAGAAGGCGTTCGAGATGCTCGGCCGTGGCGACGTGCAAGGCGTCTTCCAGGTGGAAGGCTCCGGCATGCGCAAGCTGATGATGGACATGAAGCCCCAGCGCTTCGACCACATCATCGCCGCCATCTCCCTCTTTCGCCCCGGGCCGATGGAGAACATTCCCGAATACATCCGCCGTATGCACGCCGCCCTCTTCCAGGGCAAGGACATCGCCGCTTACCACGCGCCGGAACTGAAGCCCATCCTGCAAGACACTTACGGCATCCTCGTCTATCAGGAGCAGATCATTCGCATCGCCGCCGAGTTGGCCGGCTATGAGCCGGGCGAGGCGGATATGATCCGCAAGGCGGTGTCGAAGAAGAAGCGCGACCTGATGGACCAGCACAAGGCGCAGTTCACCGCCGGGGCGATGGCCCGTGGCTTCACACAGGAGGTGTGCGACGCCATCTGGGCCGACATCGAGTTCTTCGCCCGCTACGGCTTCAACAAGGCCCACGCCGCCGACTATGCCGTCATCTGCTGCCAGACGGCCTACCTGAAGGCCCACTACCCGGTCGAATACATTGCCGCCCTGCTGACCGTCGACCACGCCGACACCGAGAAGGTCGCCAAATACATCGCCGACGCCCGCCGTCTGGGCATCACTGTCGCCCCGCCGGCGCTTAATCGGGCGATGCTGAACTTCACCATTGAAGACGACGACCGACCGCCAACCACCGACCGCCGCAAGACGAGTTCTGGCAGCGGTCGGCCGTCGGCCGTCGGCGGTCGGTCCACGATCCGCTACGGCCTGGCCGCCATCAAGAACGCCGGCGAGGGCGCGGTGCAACTGCTTATCGACGAGCGGCAGGCCAACGGGCCGTTCAAGGACCCGATCGACCTGGCCGAGCGCATCGACCTGCGGCGCGTCGGCAAGCGGGCGCTGGAGTCGATGGTCAAGGTCGGCTGCTTCGACGAGTGGGGCACGCGGCCGCAGATGATCGACGCTCTCGACCGCATGATCGGCCACAGCGGCAGCACCCACGCCGCCGCCGCCGTCGGCCAGCTCACCCTCTTCGGCGGCAACGGCGGCAGCATCGCCGTCAACCTCGTCCGCACCGAGAAGGACGCGCCCAAGATCGAGCGCCGCCAGTTGCTCGATTGGGAGAAGGAGTTGATCGGCGTCTATCTGTCGGAGCATCCCCTCCAGGAAAAGCTGGCTGACCTGCAAGAGATCGTCACCGCCCACACCGGCGAGCTTGACGCCACCTGGAACGGCAAGGGGGTCACGCTGGCCGGCATCGTCGCCGGGCTGCGCACGCTGAACACCAAGAAAGGCCAGCCGATGGCCTTCGTCACCCTCGAAGACCTGGAAGGCAAGATCGACCTTGTCTTCTTTCCCAAAGTCTGGGCCGCCTGTCGCGAACTGGTGCAGCCCAACCAGATTCTCGTCGTCCGCGGCCAGGTGCAGGCCGAAAACGAGGCGATCTCTATCTTGGTCAACAGCGCCCAGACGAAGCTGACCGTGGCCAAGGACGCCGCCCAGGCCCGCCCCCTGCCCGCTTGGGACGACGCGCCGCCCCCGCCGGATTGGGACAGCGGCTACAGTTGGGACACACCCGCTCCCGCTAACCAGAGCGCCGGCAACCCTCCCGTCGCCGAGCCGCCGCCCGTCTACCTGGCCGCGGCGGCCGACATTGCCCCGCCCCCGTCCGACGAAGATGAGTACTGGGAAGAAAACGCTCCGCCGGCGACCGAGCTGCCGTCCGACCATGAAGCCCTGACCCCGCCCGACCTTGCCGCCGCCCAGGAAGCGGAAGAGCCGCCGCCCGCGCCGGTGGTGCAGATGCCGACCAGTGATGAGCGACGAACAATGAGTGACGAGTTGCCAGTGATGAGTGGCGAGTGGCGGGCGGCAAGTAGCGAAGGGCCGGTAAATGGCAACCAACCGCCCATGACCAGCAACCCCCAAGCAGCGACCAACGATTCACGACCGGCCACAAACGGCCACTCTCTGAACAGTAACAGGCCCGCAAATGGCGTCGCGCCGCCGCCCCCGTCGCGTATCCTCGTCGTCGAGATCAGAGCCTCCGGCAACTGGAAGGACGCCTGCCGCCAGTCGGTGCGCCTGGCCGAGCGCTACGTGGGCAACGCCGGGCTGCGGCTGCAACTGGCTGGGCAGGGGCTGGTGATGGACTTCCCCGACCGGCGCATCGAGTGCGCGCTCGATCTGGTCGAAGGGCTGGAGCGGATTCCGGGGGTGGGTCGCGTCTTCGAGCTGTAGGGCGGGTGGCTTACCCGCCCATCTGTAGGCAAACGTAGCAATAGGGGCGGGTAAGCCACCCGCCCTACAAACGCGCCGCCCTCTCCTCCAGCACCGCGACCTCTTCCTGTAGACGCGCCCGCGCCGCCGCCAGCTCGCGCCGCACGGCCGCCCACCAGTTCTCGTTCGGCTCGTCCAGTTCGCGGGCCAATCGCCACAGCCGGGCCGTGCTCTCGCGCCGCAAGTCATCCAGTTGCCGGGCGACCTTGCGCTGCCGCCGCCGGCACTGCATCAGCCGCTCGCGCAACTGCCGCGCCTCACGCGTTTCGATCTGCGCCAGTTCGCGCAACTCCTCAGGCTCCAGTTCGCCGGCCAGGTCATAGAGCGCCTGCGCGTCGCCGGCGGTATAGGCGGCGTTGACGGCGGTCATGACCGAGGTGCGATAGGCCAGCTCGGCCGCCGTCTCGGCCAAATCGGGGTGGAAGCGGCGGGCCAGCTCACGGTAGAGGCGTTTCTCGGCCGCCTTGTCGCGCGGCGTGGGCGTCGGCAGCGGCAGATCGTCGTCGGGGTCGGGCGGGGTGTCGCCCGACGGCGCGTCCGGGCCGAGCAGGTCGTCGTCGGCCTGCGCGTGCAAAGCCAACTCCGTCAGCAGCGACTGTTTGCGCGCCCGGAGCGTCAGGATGGCGTCGGCCAGATCGTCGAGTATCAGCCGGGCGTGCATGCGAAAGGCGTTGACCGCCGCCTGCTCGGCCGCCAGATCGGCCTCGGCAGCGCGCAACGCTTCCTGGGCCTGGCGCAGATCGGCGCGCAACTGCTCGACCTGTCCGGCACGCACCACCGGAGATAGCGTGTTTCCACTCACGTCGCGCCCAACTCACCCTTGGCCTTGAAAACCAGTGACGACTGGTTACTGCCCCGCCGACTCCCCCCCCTCAACCGCCAGCCGCGCCGACAACCGCCGCCCAATATCATCGGCCGTCATGCTGAACTGCACGTCCAGCCGCGGGTAGACCAGCCAGACGATGCTCAGCCCAAACAGCGCCCCGGTCAGGCTGCGCAACAGCGGCGAGCTTTCGCGCAGGGGAAAGAGGCGGGCCAGCGCGTCCAGTTGCGTGCCGACGAAGAACTGGCTGAACAATTGGCTGAATCCGTCTAGAGCGATAGGGCCGATGCCGATCAGCAGGAACAGCCAGAACGGCATCGGCCGGATATGCCCGCGCCGCCGCAGCAGCCCATAGATCAGCCCGCCGATCAGGATCGACAGATAGAGGCTGATGTCGCGCTGGCAGAGAGCCATCTTGTAGCCCATCTGCTCATTGCCCACAAAGCGCCGCGCCGGCCAGAGGAACGTCGACCACTCGGCCGGGTCGGCCGACGCCCTGTCTCTTATACACATCTGACGCTGCCGACGAGCGATCTAGTGTAGATCTTGGGGGTCTCTGAATCATTAAAAAAAAAACAACAAACAAGACACACAAGACTCGTAACACACAAGACAGACGCAGTA